>CAYZPT010000059.1:0-11787 GCA_964480285.1 uncultured Bacteroides sp. | reverse complement strand
ACCCGAACGGCGTAATATTTACAAAGAATTGCACCGAAGCGCTTAACATTGCCATTAAAGGTACTGTTAACAAAGACGACCGCATTCTGATATCTTCACTCGAGCATAACAGCGTCAGCCGAGTGGTTCATAATCTGCCATATGAGTACGACATCTTTGATTATTCGTTTGATGATGACAAGACTGTTGAGTCATTTAAAAATAAAATTACCGATAATACGCGAATAGTTATATGCACTCACGCGAGTAATGTATTTGGTTGCATACTGCCAATCAGAAGAATAGGTGAAATCTGCAAACAAAAGGGGATTATGTTTATTGTTGATGCTGCGCAGACTGCAGGCACGCTTAGCATTGATATGCAGAAAGATAATATAGATATTCTTTGCACCGCAGGTCATAAGGGGCTCATGGGCAATATGGGCACAGGTTTGCTTATGATAAACAACGTCAGCGTTAAACCTCTACTTTACGGTGGTACAGGCAGCAATTCGTCAGACCTTGTTCAGCCGTCAGATAAACCTGAGGGTTTTGAGGCTGGGACACTTAACAACAGCGGCATTTTATCATTAGGCGCAGGTATTGACTACATCAATAACACAGGCATCGACTGCATATACAGACACGAAATGTCGCTTTGTTCATATCTTTACAGCGAACTTGAAAAGAATGATAATATCACACTTTATACACCGCAACCTGAAATGCACAAATCGGTTGCAATAATATCATTCAACTTTTCTGACTATTCAAGCGAAAAAACTGCTGCAATTCTTTCAGATAACGGCATTTGCACTAGGGCGGGTTTCCACTGCGCTCCACTTGCGCATAAGCATTTCGGTACCGAAAACCGCGGAACTGTCCGTATAAGCCTCGGTGCATTTAATAAATATGATCAGTGCATTAAGTTTGTCGAAATACTGAAAAGCATATAAAGTAAGGGAGGGTCATCTGACCCTCCCGTTGATTTTTAATACGTTATTTAATATTAGACGCAAGGTAAGCAACACCGAGGAGCGCCGCATCGTTACCGAGCTTTGAGCGTACAATGTTAACGTCTCTGTAATTATCCATAAGCCTGTTGTAAATCTTACGGTCAATTAAATCAATTATGTAACCCTCGTTCATAATACCGCCGCCGAGTACGATAAGCGGAGGGTTGAAAGTGTAGATTATATTGATAAGTCCGAGGATAATCTCGTCAACCCACTTGTCAATTTCAGATCTGATTTCCGGTCGTTCAAAATTAGTCTTGTCAAAAATCTGATAAGCGTCGAGCGGATCTTTGATTGCTCTGTTAACCGCGTTAACAAGTGCCGTTGTGGAAGCATAGCACTCGTAGCAACCCTCGCCGCCGCAGTTACACTGTTTGCCGCCTGCATGCGTAATCATATGGCCGAGTTCGCCGGCAGATGAGCCTGAGCCTTTGTAAAGTGAACCGTTGAGAAACAGCGCACCGCCGATACCGTTACCGTAAGTCAGGCAGATAAAATCGTTCTGACCTTTAGCAGCACCGAAGATAGCTTCGCCCATCGCCTCAGCATTTACATTGTTCTCAACAAAGGTGGGAATGCCGGTTTTATTCTCAATAAGGCGTTTAACCATCATACCGGTGTAATACGGTATTTTGCCTGTTGAATAAACTACAATGCCGTTTTCACTGTCAACCTGACCGGCTGTTGAAACTGCAACGCGGTCGATGCCATTATAGCTCTCGATAATGCTTATAATGCGTTCCATAAGATCCTGACCGCCCTTTTGTGCTTCAGTCGGAATCTTATGTGTTTCAAGCATTTTGAATTTGTCGTTGACAACTCCGTATTTAATAAAATCGCCGCCGATATCAAATGTCAGAATTTTCATAGTGTGCCTCCGCAACTTTAGTATATTCTAATTATAACAAGTGATAATCAAAAATTCAATATTTTATTGAAAAGAGTGTAAAAATATGTTATATTTATTATATCTTAAATTAAAAGGTGATAATTATGAGTGACGAATTAAAAGAAAAGGTTGAAAACGGCGGCGAAATTAATGCCGATGAAGGATTAAATATACTTGACATTGCTGCAGAAAGTGCTGATGAAGCTGTAAGCGAGGATGCAACAGCAAATGAACCCGAGAAGGAAGAGGAAGTTAATGTTGACCTTGAAAGTCCGCTTGTTGTACATAAACAGGGAGACACATCGTTTTTGAGCGAGCTGGAAAACAGCAGTGACGACGATGAGGAAGAGGACGACGATAACGGCGAAGCTACGCTTACGCGCCACCGCTTCAGAAAAGAGAAGAAAAAGGGCGGAAAAGGCATACTGTTTATATTCCTTGTTCTTGTTATTGTTGCGGTAATCGCTGCTCTTTACTTTACTGGCAATCTTTCATTCTCGCCGCAGAACACAACAACTGCCGCTACCACAGAAGATATTATTGATGATGATGAAACAACAACTTCTCTTCAAGATAAATATAAGGGCACAATTGTTGTAAAAGGAACTTATATCTTTGTTGACGGTCAGGAAGTTGACGGCATTGAGGGCTTGCAGAGTGCAATTGAATATGAGGATAAAAGCACAACAGCCTACACAATTATTGATGAAGGTGCAAATAAAGATTTCTTTAACTATGATGTTCTTGACATTCTTACAAAACTCGGCTTCTACGGTAAGGACACCAAGACTGAGCATGTTGCCAACACCGGTCTGATCGCCGCTGCAGAAACCACAACCCTCCCGCCTGAAACTACTACCAAGAAGAAAGCTGCTAAAAAGGAGTCTTCAAAAAAGACTACTGCTAAAGAAAAAACAACGGCTAAGGAAAAGAAAACTACTAAAAAATCAGAATAATTACAAATATCGGGGCGTGCAATGCACGCCCGTAAAATTTTGAGGTGTAAAAATGAAAGATAAAAAAGTCGGTGCGCTCGGCGGCAGAATGTGGAGTTCTGTCATCCTGTTCGGACTTATCGGCCAGATTGCATGGGTTGTTGAGAATATGTATTTCTCGCGCTTTATGCAGAATGAAATTACAAGAGCTCCGTACGCAACAACACTGATGGTTGCTTTTTCGGCAATATTCGCAACGCTTTCTACGCTTATGGGCGGCGCGCTTTGCGACAGAACAGGTCGCCGCAAAGTTTTTGTAAGCGCTGGATACATTGTATGGGGCTTTACAATTATGATGTTTGCCCTTGTGCCAATGAAACCGAGCGGCAGCAAGGTGCTTCCTATGGTAATACTTGTAGTTGTGATGGACTGTGTTATGTCTATTATTGGCTCTATCAGCAACGACGCCGCGTTTAACACGTGGGTTACGGACATATCAAACACAGCAAACCGCGCGCGTGTTGATACAGTTCTTGCTGTAATGCCGCTTTTCGCGCTTGCAGTCGTTTTTGGCGGATTTGACAGTATGACAAATGCGGATGCAACGCAATCTGACTGGAAGAAGTTTTTTATCTGTCTCGGTCTGATTACAACAATCGGCGGTGTGTTCGGTCTGTTTTTGATGAAGGACAAAGAGGGCATTAAACCTAATAAAGAGAATTCATTTGTTTCTGACTTCGTTTATTCACTTAAGCCGTCTGTCATTAAGCAAAATAAGATGCTCTACTGGTGTCTTGGTGGATTTATGATTGCGGCAATCGCTTATCAGGTTTATGTGAATTACCTTTTCAACATAGTTGAAGGCACAATGAAGATTGATAATTACATAATCCCTATCGGCATAATTATGCTTGTGTCTGCAGTCGGTTCTGTAATAGTGTCGAGTCTGATGGATAAGTACGGCAAACGCAATTTTTACTATCCGGTAATAGCAGTCGGTATTGTCGGTAGCGTTGTAATATGGTTGTCAAAGTACTTTATAGGCAAAAACAATACCACGCTTATGATTATGCTGATAATTGGCGGAATTATGACTATCGGCGTTAATCTTGTTATGTCCGGATTGTTCACAGCTTCTTATCGCGACTATATTCCCGAGGGAAAAGAAGGATTATTCCAGGGCTGCCGCATGGTAATGTATGTGCTTGTGCCGATGATAATCGGTCCGCTTGTGTCGCAGCTTATCATCAATATGGCAAACAGGGGAGTTAGTAATGACGCTGATATCGTTTACCCGATGGAGCTGTTTCTCGGTGCGGCGATAGTTATGGCGTTCTGCTTTATCCCTGCAAAAATCGTCAGAGATAATGAGGCAAAGCATCACGAAGAATTGATGAAAAACATTGAAAAAGATAAATAAAAGCAGTTTAACCGCAGTGATTTTTAAAAAACTGCGGTTATTATTATACAATTGCCAAGTTGTGTATATATTGCTATTGTAATAATATACAAATTATGATATACTAATTCTGATAAAACTGTTAAAATATTACAATTATGTAAGGAGGTTGTTAAATGTACGATATTGTAGTTATCGGCTGCGGCATTATGGGTGCGGCTAGCGCCTATTACCTCAGCAGATATAATTTAAGAGTCGCAGTGCTTGAGATGCACAACGACGTGTGCTGTGAAACCACGAGAGCAAACAGCGCAATTATCCACGCGGGTTATGACCCGAAGCCCGGCACAAAACTTGCAGTGTATAACGTGCGCGGTAACGAGCTTGCAAAGGAAATCTGCGAAAAGCTCGACGTTGCCTACAACCAGATAGGCTCGCTCGTTGTTGCTTTCAGCGAGAGCGAGATGGAGCACGTCAAGGTGCTTTACGAGCGCGGCGTTACTAATAACGTTCCCGGCGTTCGAATCGTTGATCAGGCAGAGCTTCGCAAGATGGAACCGAATATTGCCGACAACGCACTCGGCGCGCTTTATGCTCCTTCGGCTGCGATTGTTAACCCCTGGGAGTACGGTATCGCTATGGCTGAAACCGCTGTTAATAACGGCGCGGAAGTATTCCTCAACACCAAGGTTACAGATATTAAGAAGGATGGCGATTACTGGTGTCTTATCACGAATAACGGCGAGTACAGGGCGAAGTACGTTATCAACGCTACCGGCGTTTACAGTGACGACATTCATAATATGGTTGCAGAGCCTACGTTCAAAATCACACCGAGCGCGGGTGAATACTACCTGCTTGATAAGGTTGAGGGTACGCGCGTAAATCACGTCGTTTTCCAGTGTCCGAACGAACTCGGCAAAGGCGTTCTCGTCGCTCCGACCGTGCACGGCAACCTGATTGTTGGACCTAATGCTGTTCCGTCTGCAAAGGACGATACCTCTACTAAGACAGCTTCGCTCGATTTCGTGCGCGAGAAGGCTTTGAAGTCAATCCCGTCAATCAATTTCCGCGAGAATATTCGCAATTTCACAGGCGTTCGTGCAAATACCGATACTGATGATTTCATTATCGACTTTGCCGCTGAGAATTTTGTTGATCTTGCAGGTATCAAGTCGCCCGGTCTTTCTGCTGCTCCCGCAATTGCACAGGAGGTTATCCTTATGCTTGCGGGTAAGGGTATGCCGCTTAATGAAAAAATCGGCTTTATCGATAAGCGCGAGCACATCCGTTTTAAGAATCTCAGCGAGGAAGAGAAGAATAAGCTCATCGCTAAAAATTCGCATTACGGACGTGTTGTCTGCCGCTGTGAAACTATTACCGAGGGCGAGATTATCGAGGCACTCAAGTCGCCGATTCCGCCGGTATCGCTTGACGGTATCAAACGTCGTGCAGGTACAGGCATGGGCAGATGTCAGGGTGGCTTCTGCGGACCTAAGGTGCTTGAAATAATGGCTAATTACAAGGAAATTCCTTATGAGGATATTATTCAGGATGACACAGGCAGTTATATTCTGACCGGTGAAACAAAGGCAAGGAGGGACTAAAGTATGACATATGATTTAATTGTTGTTGGCGGCGGTCCTGCCGGTCTTGCTGCAGCGCTTGCTGCTAATGAAAAAGGGCTTGATAATATCCTGATTGTTGAGCGTGACCGCGAGCTTGGCGGTATCCTTAACCAGTGTATTCATAACGGTTTCGGTCTGCATTATTTCAAGGAAGAGCTTACAGGTCCCGAGTATGCAGGCAGATTTATCAAGATGCTTGAGGGCACAGGTATCAAGGTTATGTGCGATACTATGGTGCTTGAAGTAACACAGGACAAGACTGTTCACTGCATTAATCCGGAGAATGGCTATCAGGTGCTTGAAGCAAAATCTATTGTGCTTGCAATGGGCTGCCGCGAGAGGACGAGGGGCGCAATCTCGATTCCCGGCACACGTCCTGCAGGTGTTCTGACTGCAGGCGCAGCACAGAGATATGTTAATATCGAAGGACATATGGTCGGCAAGCGCGTTGTTATTCTCGGCTCGGGTGATATCGGTCTTATTATGGCTCGTCGTATGACGCTTGAAGGCGCAAAGGTGCTTGCGTGCGTTGAGGTTATGCCTTATTCGGGCGGTCTGCAGAGGAATATTGTGCAGTGCCTTAACGACTTTGATATACCGCTTTATCTTTCGCATACTATCATTGATATTCGCGGCAAAAACAGGGTAGAGGGCGTTACAATTGCCGAGGTCGGACCTGACAGAAAGCCGATTAAAGGCACAGAAATTGACTTTGACTGCGATACTGTTCTGCTTTCAGTCGGTCTTATCCCCGAAAATGAGCTTACAAGAACTGCGGGCATTGACATCGTGCCCGGCACAAACGGCGTTGCTGTCTGGGAGAATATGGAATCTTCCTGCGAGGGAATCTTCGCAAGCGGTAACGTAGTACATGTTCACGACCTTGTTGACTTCGTTACCGGTGAAAGCCAGAAAGCAGGTCGCGCCGCTGCTGAATATGTTAAACTCGGTAGTCGTTCAAGGCAGCACGCTATTGACGTTAAAGAGGGTGACGGCGTTGGCTTTATCGTACCGCAGAAGATTCATAGGGAAGCGATGGACGCAGAGATATTTTTCCGTCCTCGTAAGATTTTCGGCACAAGCGTTGTATCCGTTATGGACGGTGACAAGCCTGTTGCAAAGCTCAAGAGAGCGCACATGGCACCGGGTGAGATGGAAAGAGTAAAGCTTTCAAGAGCGCTGCTTGACGCGATTGACGGCGACGAAATCACAGTAGTGGCAGAGGAGGTAGAGTAATGACTGAATTAATTTGTATCACTTGCCCGAGAGGCTGTCATCTGACTGTTGATGAAGATAACGACTACGCTGTTACAGGCAATGCCTGCCCGAGAGGTAAGGTCTACGGCTACAACGAGGTCACCAATCCGCAGAGGGTTGTTACCTCAACCGTGCGTACAAACAGCACAATTGAGCCAAGATGTCCTGTTAAAACTAACGGCACTATTCCTAAAGGCAAGATGTTTGAGGCAATGCAGATGCTTGACGACATCACGCTTAACAAGCCGATAGAACTCGGACAGACAGTTGTTGAAAACCTATTTGACACAGGTGTTGACTTTGTGACTTGTAAGGCGATAGAAAAGTAAAAATATAGGGGAGGGTCTCCTGACCCTCCCTTTATACGTGTGTTTAATGTGTATCGGGCGGGTCAGTATACCCGCCCCTACTTTATTTGTTCGGATTCTTCATTGTAAGCGAAATGCGCTTTCTGTCAACGTCCGCACTGATAACCCAGACAGTCACAATGTCGCCGACCTTCAAAACATCCGAAGGGTGCTTGATATAGCGGTTAGTAATCTGCGAAATATGCACCAGTCCGTCCTGATGAACGCCAACATCAACAAATGCGCCGAAGTCGATTACATTGCGCACAGTGCCCTTAAGCTCCATACCTGCTTTTAAATCCTCAATGCCCATAACATCGCTGCGGAGCATCGGCTGTGGCAACTCGTCACGCGGGTCGCGACCCGGTTTTGACAGCTCATCAACAATATCGACAAGTGTCGGCTCACCTATGCCGAGTTCAGCGGCAAGCGCCGATGTGCCGTCGGTCGTAACTTTTAACTTGATTGTTGCAATGTTGCCTGTGCGTACATCTTCATCACTGATGCCACAAATTTTCAAAAGTTGTTTTGTCGCTTTATAGCTTTCGGGGTGAACGGCGGTGTTGTCAAGCACGTTGTCGCTCTCGGCAACACGCAGGAATCCGGCGCACTGTTCAAATGCTTTAGGTCCTAATTTTGATACTTTAGTTAACTGATTACGTGAGGTGAACTGTCCGTTATCCTCGCGGAATTTTACAATGTTTTTTGCCACTGCTGATGAAACGCCTGCAACGCGTGAAAGTAATTGCGGCGAAGCGGTATTCAGGTCGACGCCTACGGAGTTTACACAGTCCTCAACCACGCCGTCGAGCGCTGCGCCGAGCTCTTTTTGGGGCATATCGTGCTGATACTGACCGACGCCGATTGCCTTCGGGTCAATCTTAACAAGCTCAGCAAGCGGATCCTGCAACCTACGCGCAATTGACACTGCACTTCTAAGGCTTACGTCAAACTGCGGGAATTCCTCGGCTGCAAGCTTGCTTGCGCTGTAAACTGACGCGCCAGCCTCGCTGACAACCATATATGTGATGCCGCAGTCAAGCTCCTTAATAACCTCGGCAGCAAAAACCTCTGTTTCGTGTGAAGCTGTGCCGTTGCCGATTGCAAACATCTGCACGCTATGCTTTTTGACAAGTGTTTTTATAATCTTTTTTGCCTCATCAATCTTACTGTGCGGTGGTGCTGGGTAGATTACGCCGGTGTCAAGCACCTTGCCTGTTTCGGACACAACGGCAACCTTGCAGCCAGTTCTGTATCCCGGGTCAAGACCGATAGTCACTTTGCCTTTAACAGGCGGCTGCATCAGCAGATTGCGAGTGTTTTCACCGAATACTTTGATAGAGCTTTCGTTGGCTTTATCAGTAATTTCATTTCTGATTTCGCGCTCTATTGAGGGGAATATAAGCCTAGTAAACGCATCTTCAATTGCAAGAATGACAAGTTCAGCGCTTTCGCTTGTGTTGAGAACATGGCGGCTTTTGAGTAAGTCTGTTGCAATAGTCTTGTCAAAATCAACCGATACCTTGAGCTTGCCTTCCTTTTCACCGCGGTTGATAGCAAGTGTGCGATGCTCGGCAATGCTTTTAACAGGCTCGCTGTATTCAGCGTACATCTCGTATACGCCGAGGTCTTCGTCAGCGCCTTTTACTGTAATCATACCGTTGCTCTTAATAGCATAGCGCAGAAGTTTTCTGTCGTCCGCATTATCTGAGATTGACTCGGCAATAATATCCATAGCACCCTGCAGTGCATTTTCAACAGTTTCAACCTCATCTGTTAGGTAGTCCTCAGCAAGTGCTTCAGGTACGTCAGCTTTGTTCTGTTCAAGAATCCTGTCGGCAAGCGGCTGTAAGCCCTTTGCTTTTGCGACGGATGCTCTCGTCTTGCGCTTCGGTCTGAACGGACGGTATATGTCCTCAAGTTCGGTCATCGTCTTAGCGCCATCAATTGCCGTCATTATCTCATCAGTCATAAGTTCCTGTTCGGTAATTGAAGCGATAACCTTTTCTTTTGTTTCCTCAAGGTTACGTAGGTAGGCAAGTCTGTCAGACAGCTCACGCAGTAACTGGTCATCGAGCGAGCCGGTTGCTTCCTTCCTGTATCTTGCGATAAAGGGGATAGTGTTGCCGTCGTCAATAAGTTTAAGCGTGTTTTCAACCTGCCACGGTTTGAGTGAAAACTCCTGTTGTAATTGTTTTTGAATATCCATATTTTTTATCCTTTGCTAATAATGTAACCATTTTAGCAGATTAACTGCAAAATTTCAATATATATTTAAAAACTAAAAATATATTGACAAAAAGTACAATATATGGGATAATATTTATTACCATTATAAAAGTGAGGTTAATTCTATGTGCGGAATTATAGGCTATACAGGTTACAGTGAAGCAAGAGGTATTTTGCTTAAAGGTCTCAAAACTCTTGAGTACAGGGGATACGACAGTGCAGGTATTGCAGTTTACCATCCCGATTTTAACGAAACCCTTGTTACAAAGTGCGAGGGCAGAGTTGAAAAGCTTATGCAGAAATGTGAATCGGTAAAGGGTAAAACCGGCATAGGTCACACCCGCTGGGCTACTCACGGCGGCGTAAGCGACACTAACTCGCACCCGCATAAATTCGGCAGAGTTACGCTTGTTCATAACGGTATTGTTGAGAATTATGCCGCAATCAAGAATCAGCTCGGTGTCGGCGCAAAGCTCAAGTCACAGACCGATTCTGAGGTTGTTGCTGCGCTTATTGACGCATATTATGAAAACGATCCGTTTAAGGCAATTGTAAGAGCTGTGCAGGAGCTTTCAGGTACCTTCGGTCTTGCAATTATGTTTGACGATATCCCTAATAAGATGTTTGCAGTGCGCAACGTCAGCCCGATTGTATGCTGCCAGAATGAGGACGGCGTTTATATCGCATCTGATATTATGGCAATCGGCGAGTACAGCGAGGATTACTTTGTGCTTCCCGAATTCTCTGTTGCTGAGATTTCTGCTGACGGCATTGATATCAAAGACTTTGACGGCAACAAGATTGAGCCTGATATGCTTAAACTCGACTGGGACATCAAAAACAGTGGCAAGAAGGGCTATCCTTTCTATATGGAAAAGGAAATTATGGAGCAGCCTGAGGTTATTGAAAAGACTATTGCTAACCGTATTAAGGACGGTATGCCAGACTTTACAAGCGACAACGTTGACGACAGTATTTTTAAGGATTGCGACAATATCACTGTAATTGCCTGCGGTACTGCTATGCACGCAGGACTTATCGGTAAGCATATTATTGAAAAATACTGCAAGGTGCCGGTTACAGTCAATATGGCAAGCGAGTACATGTATAATGATCCTATTATTAACGATAAAACGCTCGTTATCTGTGTTTCTCAAAGCGGTGAAACAATCGACACGCTTGAAGCACTTAAATTTGCACGCCGCAAAGGAGCAAGGTCGCTTTCAATAGTTAACGTTAAAGGTTCAACTATCGCGCGTGAGAGCGAAAACGTTATCTATACAAATGCAGGTCCTGAAATTGCTGTAGCTTCAACTAAGGCTTATACCACCCAGGTTTCCGTTTTCTATCTTATTGCCGCTAAAATGGCTAATATCCGCGGACTGCTTAATGATTACAGTACGCAGAACTTTGTAGCAGAGCTGCAAAAGATTCCTGCTGCGGTTACAGATATTCTTGACAGAAGGTCGGATATCCACCACCTCTCAAACGATATGCTCACAACCGAGCACACATTTATGATTGGCAGAGGTCTTGACTATCCGACTCTGCTTGAAGCTTCGCTTAAGCTTAAAGAAATATCGTATATTCACTCTGAGGCATTCGCTTCAGGCGAGCTCAAGCACGGCACAATTGCTCTTATCACAAGCCAGACTCCTGTTATCGCACTGCTTTCTCAAAGTGCTCTGATGTCAAAGCAGGTGTCAAATATCCGCGAGGTGCAGTCGAGAGGCGCTGATGTTATCACGTTTATCAAGAGCAGCCTTAAGTCAAAGGATGTTGACTGTTCCTTTGAACTTCCTGATCTTGATGATGATTTTATGGCGATTCCGTCAATTATTGCGCTTCAACTTCTCGCTTACTACGTTTCGTCTGACAAGGGACTTGATGTTGATAAGCCGCGTAACCTTGCAAAGGTTGTTACAGTAGAATAATCACTTATATTGTGCAAGATGTATATTGTTATATATCTTGCACAAATATTTTTTTATACACTATTTATTGTTGACTAAAGTCTCGATTTATAATATAATATAGTCCCGAAAGGAACTGCGCTTATGTCTATGTTAATTAAAAACGCATTCGTATTTACGGGCGATAATTTTATA
>CAYZPT010000058.1:0-11990 GCA_964480285.1 uncultured Bacteroides sp. | reverse complement strand
TGGAGGAGACGGGCCCGTGTAGGGAGGTCTTAGAGGGGAGGCTCCTTCAGTCCACACTCAGAGATCTCCATAGAGCACCCACGTGTGCCAGGCGTCGTGCTGGGGAGCCGGGGGTCGGGGGACAGCCCCCTATAGTCTCAGAATTATCTGCAGATCTCGACAGACCAGCAGTAATGCTTAAGAGAATTACTTATGATAAAATTACGCATAATACATTTTTCATAAATTTTCCTCCTTTAATTATACAATCCCTCAGTCAGCTTTGCTGACAGCTCCTAACCGGAGCCCGTCCCCTTTGTCACCTGCGGTAACATTTCCCCACACTGTGGGGACTCACCCTTTGTACAAGGGAGCCTGTTTAAAAATAAAAAGCGTACAGCCGAGACTGTACGCAAAAAACGCATAGCTCAACTGTCGCCAAACATTCCAACACATTCGCCTATATCACGGTATGCATTTAAGAGCATGCATTTTTATCAATAGAGATAAAAATAGCATACTGTGACATAGCATAATTATTCAGTTGGAATATTTGGCACCTCTATTCTATCATATTTAAAAATATATTTCAATATTATATTTACTATTTACAATCGCTATATAATGTGATATACTCGTTTTGTACGAATATAGACAGGAGTTGTGCTATGAGCCTGCCGCAGGATCCGTTTATTTTATACAGTGTTATCAACACAAAATTGCGCGATTGTTACGCTTCGCTTGACGCGCTTTGCGACGATTTAGGCGAGGATAAAACCGCCCTTGTGCAGAAGCTCGCGCAGGCAGGATTTGAGTACGACAGCAAGACCAATCAGTTCATTTAGGTGCAGTATGGAAGAGTTAAGCAGAAAAGGTCACCGTCAGCGGGTCAGGAATACCTACCTTAATAACGGCTTTGACTCAATGCCCGACCATAACGTGCTTGAACTGATTTTATTTTATGCCATTCCGCAGAAGGACGTTAAGCCGCTTGCGTATGATCTGATTAACCATTTTGGTAGCTTTAACAACGTGATTAACGCCGATATTGACGAGCTTATGAAGGTTAAGGGCGTTAAAGAGAATACGGCGGTGCTGATTTCGCTTTTTAACAAAGTTAATTTGCGCGTCAGTCAGAACCGAGCAAATATGGAGTCGTATTCTTTTGAAAGTCTGGCTGAATACGCTTCGCAGATGCTGAAGGATTACAAGCATGAAGTAATTATGATTGTGTCCTTTGATAACAACAGAAAGATTATTAATTCGCACATCAGGGACAAGGGCTCGGTCAACCGCGCGGGGATTACGAAAAAAGAAATTGCAGAGATTATTTTGCGCGACGACGCGTCGAGCATTGCGATTGCGCACAATCATCCCGATGGCGACCCGACACCGAGCGGCGCTGATATAAGCATGACTCAGGAACTCGGAACTTTTTTGCGGCAGTTTAATGTTTCGCTCGTTGACCATATTATTGTCGGAGAAAATGCTGAAACCTTATCGCTTAAAACAACGCCGAAATATGCGCTGTATTTTGATTAAAAAAAGAAATCCGCAGGTTGATACGACCTGCGGACTGTTTTTTATTCGTCTTCGTTTTTGTATTCCTGCTTTGTTGTGTCGAGGTGGCGGATGTCGATGTAATCCGGCAGTCCTGCGCGGTACGGAGTCTGCGCAACACCGCGGATAAGCGGCTTGAGGTAACGCACCATTTCATCGGTGACATCGTTGCCCTCGGCGTTAATCCAGGAGCGCGGAACAACCTTTTCCGCATTGGCAACAACCTCAACCCTTTCAGTACCGTATTTAACGCAGTAGGGCTTGTCAGATATCCTGTTGATAGTTGCAAACACGCCTGTTTTGCCGTCCTCGGCAGCCTTTACAGCTACTGTGCCGAGGTTGAAGGCCTCGTTAACGTCGCAGAGCGAAGCGATATGACCTGCGCTTCTCTGCAGAACTGACGGCTCGAGCGCGCGGACCTTACAGCCGATTTCGTCCTCAACAACAGTTTTCAGATAAGCGCCGACGCCGCTGAGCTGCGCGTGACCGAAGCCGTCCTGTGAGCAGCCGCCCTCGGCAATATAGTTGCCGTCCGCGTCGTGTATGCCCTCACTGACAACAACGATAACAGAGTTGTACACCTCGAGCTTTGCCTTAACATCGCTGAGGAACTGCTCAACGGAGAACGGAACTTCCGGCAGGTAAACAAGGTGCGGCGCAGGCATATTGTCCTGCCTTGCAAGCACTGACGCTGCAGTCAGCCAGCCTGCGTTCCTGCCCATAGCCTCAATGATATGCACGCTCTTGATTGAGTAAATGCTTGTGTCGTACGCAACGTTGCGCACGCAGGTTGCAATATATTTTGCAGCGGAACCGAAGCCGGGCGAGTGGTCAATGCCCTGCAGGTCGTTATCAACGGTTTTCGGGATACCTACAACCTTGATATCAATTGCGTTTTTGCTCGCGTAGTCGGACAGCTTTTTAACCGTGTCCATCGAGTCGTTACCGCCGGTGTAAATAACGTAGCCGATATTGTATCTGTCAAAAGTTTCAAAAATCTTTTTGTATTCACTCTCTTTGTCAGACAACTTATATCTGCAAGATCCAAGGAACATAGCGGGCGAATGCTTGAGCCTGTTAACCTCGTGCGGCAAATGCTCAAACATAGATGAAAGGTCAACCACGTTGTCCTTTATCAAGCCCTCAATGCCGTTGATCATGCCGTAAGCCTTGTCGATTTTATCGCTCATAAGTACATGGTCTATAACTCCTGCAAGGCTGGAGTTAATGACCGCAGTCGGTCCGCCGGACTGACCTATAATCAGATTTTTAGCCATAGGAATCTCCTGTTATCTATTTAAAATTGTGATCAATTATTTTGCCTGTAAGCTCTTCAAACGGAAAGTCAAGATAAATTGTACCGTAGTACTTATCCTTGTCAAGCGGGTACTCCATAAATTTGGGGTTGATGTAGTCCGAATTATTTTTCGGTCCCTCGTGTCCGCCGGCAGTTGAAGTGTAGTTGATGATATATATGCCGTTAAACGGTTCCATAAAATCAAGGAACGGCTTGAGGCACTCACTCCAGCGCTCCTCAGGCTTGTACTTGAACCTGTCCTGAATCATAAAAATTGCGCCGTCTTTTGACTTAGTGTCGAGCATAAGCGGATCGGGCACAGCAGTGTCCTGCTCCACCCAGCGGGAGAAGTCAAGCCCGGTGTTTTCGTCTGTGAAGTCGATGTTTTTCTCATCCATCTTGCATCTGCGAAGCAGGACGATCTTTCCGCGTGCTTCGTCAAGAGTCGGAACACGGTTTTCAAGGAACCATCTGTCCTCATTGCCCTTGAGATAAGTGTAAAACAGATTGTTAAAGCACTTTTCGCGCTCCTTATTTGAGTCGTTCTTAAACTGAAAAACAACAGTCTCGTCCGGATTCTCGTCAAGGAATCTGTAAACATGGTCAAGTACGTCGGCGAGATCCATCTGCTTTGCAAAGCGCTCGTCGGTATTAAACGCTTTTGCGACGCCGTGCACCATTCCGAGTCTGTCACCCAGCGACTGTACGCGAATGTCAAGTGCGCGCACGCCGAGGCAAAGCTGCTCGTAAATATTCCTGTCCTGGCATCTTGAAATGTGCGGGAACTGAACATACTGTGTAACGCAATCATGCGTGCCGGGAATAGTTATTTCATAGAGCTTTTTGTTGCCGTCAATACCCTTCATCCAGCTTGTTAAATCGAAATTCATATTTGCCACCTGAAAAATATTTTTAAAAATTATAACATTTTTGTACCGTTTATTCAATAGTGTGATATAATAATATGTAATTTATTGTAAAGAAGGCGCAAAAATGATAATATTTGAGAAGAAAGGCGTTATATCACAAGCAGACGACAAAACGAATATCCCGCTTCATTTTACCGTTCCGAGCGGCGTTAATATGCTTAAGGTCAAGTATTCCTACTTCCCCAAGGATGTTGAGGAGGAAGCTGAGGCGCACCACCAGATTGAAGAGGCTATGCACAAATACGGCATACAGAATTTTGACATCGACGGACTTATGCCGGTTAAAAACTTGATTACTCTGTCTTTTGACGAAAACGGCAAGTACCGCGGCGCGTGCCACCGTCAGCCTAACAGACAACTTATAACTATTGCGGAAAAGGACAGCACGCCCGGTATAATCAATAAGCCTGTTGAGGCAGGCGCGTGGGACATTGTGCTCAATGTCCACTACGCAGGATGCAATATCCACTATTCTGTTGAAATTGAGGGAAAAACAGTATGACCTTTTATCCGTGCGAACTGCATTGCCATACGGTGCACAGCGACGGCGGCTTTACAGTTGATAAACTGCAAAATGCTGCAAAGGACGACGGTCTGTCGCTTATTGCGCTGACTGACCATAACACACAGAGCGGTTTTGCCGAGCTGGATGACAGCATTATTCCGGTAATTCGCGGCATTGAGTGGACTACTTACTTTGGGCATATGCTTGTTCTCGGCGCAGATAAGTTTGTCGATTGGCGTGATGCGGTGCCGAAGAACATTGATGAAAAAATTGAAGAGGTTAAGCAGAATGGCGGTATTGTCGGCGTGGCGCATCCGTTTCAGCTTGGATCGCCTATGTGCACGGGCGGTCGCTGGGAATTTGAGGTAAGCGAGTGGCACAAGGTCGACTACATCGAAATCTGGCATATGGCATTTGCCCACGATAATATCGAAAACCGCCTTGCAACGCAGTTCTGGAC
The DNA here is from genome assembly GCA_964480285.1 of uncultured Bacteroides sp. Lineage (GTDB taxonomy): Bacteria > Bacillota > Clostridia > Oscillospirales > Acutalibacteraceae > Eubacterium_R. The sequence continues at coordinate 7,260 of CAYZPT010000058.1, read as the reverse complement.
TGATTTGCTCGATGAAGGCTACAAGCTCGCTACCACTAACGGCAAGGACTGGCACCGCCCTGTTGAAGGGCATTTTGCCTGCACCTATCTGCTGATGGATAAGCCCACGCCTGAAAACGCTTTGCATGCAATAAAAAACGGCAGAACTGTCGTTTCGTCGGGCGCAAAGTTTTTCTTTACCGCAGATATTTACGGTAAAGAATATAATATCGGTGATACTGTGCCGGGCGGCGATGCGGTGATAAAGGCGTATACCGATATATATGCGCGCAGGGATTATGCGGTGGAAAAGAATATCGCATATCGCGAGATACGGATTGTCACAAACGGCGGCGAATGTGCTGTGACTGCAAGCCTTACGGACAGTGCAATTCCCATACAACTTGACAGCGGTAACTGGTACCGGGCTGAGCTTTGGGGCACCTTCGGCGGCGAGGAAGCAATGCTTGCCGTAACCTCACCAATCTATGTTAAATAACCTGTTCAGGAGGAATATATGGAAAAGATTTTAGTTCTTGATTTCGGAGGTCAGTACAATCAGCTGATTGCCCGCAGAGTGCGTGACCACAGGGTTTTTGCGGAAATATTGCCCTATACCACTCCGCTTGAGGAAATCAAAAAGCAAAAGTACAAAGGCATTATTTTTACCGGCGGACCGAATTCCGTTTACGATATGAGTTCGCCGCATTACACAAAGGATATACTTGAAATCGGCGTGCCGATTCTCGGCATATGCTATGGCTGCCAGCTTATCTCATGGATGGCGGGCGGCGAGGTTAAAACCGCGCCTGTCAGCGAGTACGGCAAGATTGAACTCACACACAGCGATTCGCCGCTGTTTGCCAATATTCCCGAAAAATCGGTAGTCTGGATGAGTCACACCGATTACATATCAAAGGCTCCCGACGGCTACGAGATTATCGGCACAACAGACGACTGCCCATGCGCCGCAATGCAGAATACTAAAAAAGGTATTTACGCAGTGCAGTTTCACCCTGAGGTTACGCACAGTGAATTCGGTGACCAATTGCTTTACAACTTCCTTTACGAAGTCTGCCACTGCAAAGGCGAGTGGGTAATGGACAGCTTTATTGATGACACCGTGCAAAAGCTCCGCGAGCAGATTGGCGATAAAAATGTAATTCTCGGTCTGTCGGGCGGCGTGGACAGCTCCGTTGCAGCAGGACTTCTGTCACGCGCTGTGGGCAAGCAGCTCACCTGCGTTTTCGTCGACCAGGGGCTTATGCGCAAGGACGAAGGCGATATGGTTGAGGACACGTTCACAAAGATGTTTGACATGAACTTTGTGCGCGTGAACTGCGGCGATCACTTTATGCAGGCGCTCAAGGGTGTTACCAACCCTGAGCAGAAGCGCAAGATTATCGGCACTGAATTCTTCAACGTTTTCTGGGATGAAATCCGCAAACAGAACGACAAGGGCTACTTTGCGCAGGGCACAATTTACCCCGACTGCATTGAATCGGGCAAGGGAGACTCAGACGTTATCAAAACCCACCACAACCGCGTTAAAACTCCCGACGATGTGGAATTCCTCGGCATCATCGAACCGCTTGCAGACCTGTTCAAGGACGAGGTAAGGCGCGTTGGCGAACGCCTCGGCATACCCAAAGAACTCGTATGGCGCCAGCCATTCCCGGGACCGGGTCTCGGCGTGCGCATTATCGGCGAAATCACTGCAGAGAAAGTGCAAATCCTGCAGGACGCAGACGCAGTTCTGCGTGACGAAATGGCGAAAAACGGCTATGAGTGCAACCTTGCACAGTTCTTCTGCGTACTGCCCGGTGTTAATACAGTGGGCGTTATGGGTGACCACAGGACATACGACAATCTTGTGGCAATCCGCGCGGTAACGACGGACGACTTTATGACCGCCGACTGGGCGCGAATCCCGTACGATATCCTCGCAAAGGTGTCAAACCGTATCACAAACGAGGTGCCGCACATCAACCGCGTAGTATACGACATCACCTCCAAACCCCCCGGCACGGTGGAGTGGGAATAATAACCAAAGGGTGAAAAAACACAAAGCCACGGCAAGCGTTAGATTTTATCTAAAAATTGCCGTGGTTTTAATAATGCTTCTATTCAGTTAAAAAGATATATCATCATTACATTGCACTACAAAATTTCCATTATTTCAGAAAACAACTCAACCGGATCACATTCAAGCGCATATGAAAGCATAATAAACTTTTCAAAGCTAATCTGGTTTTTGCCAAGTTCAACATTTGCTAAATAACGAGCTGATATCCACTCTTCACCTTGAAACAATTTATCACTTCTATCAGATATAAATCCCTCTCGAGTACGACATTCGTCGCCAAGACACATTCTTTTACTCTTTAGGTGATCGCCAATTTTCACCAGTTTACTATTATAATTTTTGCGTTCAGACATAATATCACCTAAAAAGGAACTATAGTTCCTTGAAATATCTCAACAAAAAGTATACCATATAGACAGGTTCAATGCAATAGCATTAGAACGAAAAAATAACAAGGAGGAATTTCGAATGGAAATTCAAAAGACAAAAATCAAAGTAAAAGCATTAAGAACGCTTAATTCGCCCTATCAAAAAGGCGACAAAAGCACAAGCCACGAAACCATTTATTACGCGCTGGTAAACATGAAAGATTTACCTGACAACCTCCCCCTGGATGTTAATCCGAGAGAGCCAAAAATGAATACCAGCGTGGCAAAAGCACTAAAAGCAGCGGTTGTCGAGCCGGAGACGGATTTTTATCTTAACAACAGAGGAATTGTTATTTCCGCTAAAGATATTTCTGTTGATATGGCTAATTCATCAATCTATATAGATCTTGGAAATCAAAACAACGATGATGACAAATACCAATATGGTATTTTGGATGGCGGACATACATATATGGCGATAATTCAAGAAAGAGACAACATTCCTGAAGATATCACCAAGTATGTAAGGCTCGAAATAATAACAAACGTTAGTAATATAACTCGGTTGTCCGATGCAAGAAACACATCCGTTCAGGTATCTGATATAGCGCTCTTTAATCTTGACAACAAATTTGATATTCTGCAGGAAGCCGTGAAATCGGAACCATATGCTGACAAGATTGCATATAAGGATAACGAGCGCCAAGAATACCATGTGTCTGACTTCCTAAAATTGATTTACGCATTTGACATAGATAAATATCCGGATGATTCGTCTGCTCCGGTGCAGAGTTATTCCGGAAAGGCGCAAGTGTTTAAACGATACAAAGAAGCATATGGCGAAGATTTTATGAACGAACTTGTAAAACAATTGCCCACTTTGGTGAGATTGTATGATACTATTGAATGTGAAATCGCTGAAGCATATGCTATGTATAAACAGGACCAAGGAACCGCAAAGTCCAGATTTGGTGCCGTAAAAGGAATAGAACCTCGAGAAAACGGAAAAAGTTACTTTTTGAAGAATGACATTAAGTATTTAGTCTCTGCCGGATATCTGCTTCCGATATTTGGGGCGTTTAGAAGCATTATGCAGTACGACAGTGATACGAATAGTATTAGCTGGGTGTTTGATCCCTTTGAAATATGGGAAGAAGTTAAGAAGAATTTGGCTCAAAACACATTTGAGACTACTGTAAGCCCTCAACTTGCCGGAAAAGATAGGCAGCTGTGGCTAACAAATTACAGAATTGTCGAAACGCAAAGTTTGAGAAAACTTCTTAAACAGCAAAAAACTATGGGTGTAAACTAAAATTCGTTAATAATCAATCGTATTACAGTTGGTGTTTTTACACCAACTGTTTTGTTGTTTGACGTTCTTTAAACAAAAATGAATATGTTTTATAAATAGACCGTTCGGCTATTTTTGTTGACATAATAGGTGGTTTGGGGTATTATATATACAATCTGTTGTATAACATATTAATTCGTACACAATATGGAGAGGATTATGGATAAAGGTTATCTGACGCCCGAGGATTATGCGGAGCCGCGCTGCGTGCTGTGCGATGAGCCATACGGCGTTACGCCGGAGGTTAAGGCGGTGCCGCAGGGGCGTATAATTGAGAAGATGAACGAGTATATGAGCCGCAGGGATTATGCCGGCGCGGAGCGTCACCTGCTGTACTGGCTTGAGGAGGCAAAGCTCGGTCACGACAAAGGCGGCGAGCTGATGATACGCGGCGAGCTTGTGGGACATTTTCGCAAGACGGCAAATCGCGAGGGCGCGTTTGAAAGCGCTACCGAGGCGCTGCGACTGATTAAAGAAATACAGTTTGAAAAATCAATCAGCGCCGCAACGACTTACATCAACATCGCGACGGCTTACAACGCGTTTGACGAAAATGAAAAAGCCGTGCCGCTGTTTGAGAAGGCTATGGCTATTTACGAGGCGAGCGACAATGTGTCGCCCGAGCTGCTCGGCGGACTGTATAACAATATGGCGCTGACGCTTGTATCGCTGGGCAGATTTGACGAGGCGTACCCGCTGTACGACAAGGCGCTTGCCGTTATGGAAAAAGTGACGGGCGGCGAGCTTGAGCAGGCTATAACCTACCTCAATATTGCTGACGCGCTTGAAGCGCAACTCGGCGGTGAGCAGGCAGAGGGCAGAATCAGCGAACTGCTTGACAAGGCGTACGATCTTCTGATTAACAACTCAGCGCCTAAAGACGGCTACTATGCATTTGTGTGCGAAAAGTGCGCGCCGAGTTTTTCGTACTACGGCTACTTCCTTGCCGCAGGCGAGCTGAACAAAAGGGCGGAGGAAATCTATGAACGGTCTTGAGTTATCAAAAGCGTACTTTGAGCAACACGGACTGCCGATGCTGCAAAACGAATTTGCAGAGCTGATGCCGTACCTTGCAGTGGGGCTGTTCGGCAGCGGGTCGGAGTGCTTTGGCTTTGACGACGATGTGTCAACTGACCATGACTTTGAGCCGGGATTCTGCATTTTTATGCCCGATGAGGATACAATCGACAGGCGTGCGGCGTTTTTGCTTGAACGCGCTTACGCAAAGCTGCCCAAAGAGTTTATGGGTTTTAAGCGACCGATGATGTCACCCGTTGGCGGAGCGCGAAAGGGCGTACTGCGCACTGCGGAATTTTTTGAAGAAAAAATCGGCGTTGCTGACGGCGTACTGACCGCGGAGCAATGGCTTACAGTGCCCGAGCAGGCGCTTGCGGAGTGCGTAAACGGCGAGATATACTTTGACAACTTTGGCGAGGTTACGCGCATACGCGAGGCGCTTGGCAATTATCCTGAGGATGTGCGCCGTAAAAAACTTGCGGGTAACCTGCTGCTGATGGCACAGTCGGGCCAGTACAACTACAAGCGCTGCCTTGACCACGGCGAAGAAGCCGCGGCGCAGCTTGCGGTGTTTGAATTTGTAAATAGCGCGATTGAAGTTATCTTTTTATTAAATAACAAATATAAACCATATTATAAGTGGAGTTTCCGTGCGCTGCGCGCGCTGCCGAAGCTGTCGCTTGAAGCAGAGATTATGGAGTACCTGCTGACAACGGGCAACGACAGCGAAACTGCGGAGGAAAAGTACTACGCAATTGAAGGCATAGCCGCTGACATAATCGACGAGCTTGCCGAACAAAAGCTGACAGAGGCAATCTGTGGCGACCTTGAAAAGCACGCATACTCGGTGAACGACAAAATTGAGGACGGCGGAATAAGAAATCTGCACATCCTCGCTGCAATATAGAACAGGTGAAATTATGAAGTTACACGGAATACAAAAAATGACGCTGCTCGACTTCCCCGGCGTGGTGTCCTGCACAATCTTCCTCGGCGGCTGCGATTTCCGCTGCCCGTTCTGCCACAACTTTGAGCTGATTGACGGCACGGCTGAGCCGATTATGGACGACAGCGAGCTGATTGAATTCTTGCGCGGCAGAAAGGCTCTGATTGACGGCGTTGCGATTACGGGCGGCGAACCCTGCCTGCACAAAGACCTGCCCGAGCTGATACGCAAAATCCGCGCAGAGGGCTACAAGGTTAAGCTCGACACAAACGGCTACCACCCCGAGATGCTGAAAGCGATTATTGACGAGGGGCTTGTGGAGTATGTTGCAATGGACATCAAAAACAGCGAGGAAAAATATGCGCTGACCTGCGGACTTGACGATATTAATATGGATATAATTAAAGAGAGTATATCAATATTAATGAACAGCGATATTGATTACGAATTCAGAACCACCGTTGTGGACGAGCTACACGAGGAAGCTGATTTTGAAAAAATCGGCGAGATGATTCGCGGTGCCAAGCACTACTTCTTGCAAAGGTTTACGGACAGGGATTCCGTACCGTACGGCAACCTTTCTGCGCCAAGCTTTGAAGATATGCACAAATACTGCGATATAGCGCGGAATTTTGTAACAAATTCAGATTTACGCGGAGTTGAATAAAATTCGTCGACCACTACATATTGTGGTTAAAAAAACTTTTTTAAAAAAATTGCATAATATATTGACAAATCGACCTCTTATTGTTATAATACATTTTGCACGGCAAAAATGACAAAATTATTACAGTAAGAGGAGTTTTACTTATGTACCAGGTAATCAAAAGAGACGGCAGCATTGCCGATTTTGACATAAACAAAATCAGCGCCGCTATCGCAAAAGCCTTTGAGGCTCAGGGTAAAGAAACCCACCCAAGTATCATTGATTTAATCGCTATTCGCGTTACAGCGGATTTTGACGGCAAGGTTCAGGACGGCAAGGTTTCTGTTGAAGCTATTCAGGACAGCGTTGAAAAAGTGCTTTCCGAATCAGGCTACGCAGACGTTGCAAAGGCATACATTCTCTACCGTAAGCAGAGAGAGAAAGTCCGCAACATCAATTCTACCCTCCTTAACTACAAGGAAATCGTTAACAACTATCTTAAGATTAATGACTGGCGTGTTAAGGAAAACGCAACAGTAACTTATTCTGTAGGCGGCCTTATCCTTTCAAACTCCGGCGCCATCACAGCTAACTACTGGCTGAGCGAGGTTTATGATGAGGATATCGCAGAAGCTCACAGAAATGCGGAGATTCATATTCACGACCTTTCAATGCTTACCGGTTACTGCGCAGGCTGGAGCCTCAAGCAGCTTATTCAGGAAGGTCTCGGCGGCGTAACAGGCAAGATTACCTCATCCCCTGCTAACCACCTTTCAACACTCTGCAACCAGATGGTGAACTTCCTCGGCATTATGCAGAACGAATGGGCAGGCGCACAGGCATTCTCCTCTTTTGACACATATCTTG
>CAYZPT010000057.1:0-12143 GCA_964480285.1 uncultured Bacteroides sp. | reverse complement strand
GTGCATCTATGGGCTCCGTGCTGCGTATGAATATTATTATATGCGACGACCTTGCAGAAACGCTTTGCAACTTAAAGCCTTATTACCAGACTTTTGCCACAGTGCCGAAAAGCAGCGCCACACCGATTACAAAGATTGATTTCACCAATCCGACTGTTTGTGTTATCGGCAACGAGGCAAACGGCGTCAGCGCAGAGGTGCTTGACGCGGCGGACGGACAGATTACGATTCCGATGAAAGGCAAAGCCGAAAGCCTTAACGCTTCTGTTGCGGCTTCCGTCACAATGTGGGAGATGATGCGTTGTGACTGATAAGCGTTACTGGATCTGGATGCAGCTCGGTATCGGCGCCGGCGCAGATATCGCAAAAATACTGGAGTACTTTAAGACACCGAAAAAACTATACGATTCGTCAGTGCTTGAATGGGCGGCGTGCGACGGAATAAACCCAACGCGCCTTGATAATCTTACGCAGTCATCGCTTGAGGAATCGGACAGGATTATATCTGAATGCGAAAGTAACGGATGGGATATTGTAACGTTTGACGATGACCGCTATCCCGAATTACTTAAAGAAATACCAAAACCGCCCGCGGTGCTCTATGTGGCAGGCGACATTGATTGCATAAAAGACAAACTTGTTGTCGGTATGGTAGGTACCCGCAAGGCGTCCGCATACTCGCTTAAGGCAGCGCGTTATCTTGCTCAAGGTATTGCGGGCTGCGGCGCAGTTATTGTCAGCGGCGGTGCACTCGGTGTTGACAGCGCTTCTCACGAGGGTGCGCTGAAGGTAAACGGTACAACGGTTGCAGTGCTTGGCTGCGGTTTCGGCACTGACTATCTTAAGGCTAATGAAAAGCTGCGTAGTGAAATCGTTAAGACTGGCGGTGCGCTTATAACAGAGTTCCCGCCGTATACAAGAGCAGATAAAACCACCTTTCCCGTGCGTAACCGTATTATCAGTGGTCTGTCACGCTGCGTGATTGTTGTTGAGGCGGCGCAGAAAAGCGGTTCGCTGATTACGGCTGAGAACGCACGCAGGCAGGGCAGGGATATATTTGCAGTGCCTTCCTCGATTTTTGATCCTGCATTTCAGGGTACGAATAAACTGATTGATGAGGGTGCGTACGTTGCAACTTCTCCTGCTGCAGTGATAAAACGTTATACAGACGATTACTTCACACTTAAGCCTGAGAATCTTAAAACTATGTACGATCTCAGCAAAGCAAACTTCGGTGCAAACGCACCTGATAAAAAGCAGATTACTTTTGACAGCATTACCGAAACGCGCAACGCGGACAACGAGCGCAGCAGCAAAGCTTCAATGCTTGAGGGCGATGACAGAGCAGTCTATGACGCTATCGGCGACGGACTTTTCACGCTTGAGGAGATTGCAGTAGCTTCAGGTATTGACAGCAGCAAGGTAATCACAGTTCTTACAATTCTTGAAATACAGGGGCTTATCTTCAAATCAGAAGGCGATAGGTACTCTAAAACATAAAAAGTATATTTTTCCATTGAAAGGATTTAACATATGTCAAAGTTAGTTATTGTAGAGTCGCCTGCAAAGGCAAAAAACATCAAAGGTTATCTTGGCAGGGGTTACGATGTAGTGGCTTCTATGGGTCATGTTCGCGATCTGCCGGCAGAGCGGCTGAGCGTAGATATTGAAAAGAATTTTTCGCCCAACTACGCAATAATCAAGGGTAAGGAAAACTTTGTTAAGGATCTTAAAAAGAAAGCGGATGACGCGGATTATGTTTATCTCGCAACCGACCCTGACCGCGAGGGCGAGGCAATTTCATGGCATCTTGCATATCTGCTCGGTCTTGATCTGAGCGATAAAAACCGCGTTACGTTTAACGAGATTACAAAGTCGGGCGTGCAGCGCGGTATGGCAAGCCCGAGGGAGCTTGATATCGACCTTGTAAACGCTCAGCAGGCAAGGCGTATTCTTGACAGACTTATCGGCTATAAGCTTTCACCGTTTGTAAGCCAGAAGATTCGCCGCGGTCTTTCCGCAGGTCGTGTGCAGTCTGTTGCGCTTCGTCTTATTGTCGATAGGGAAAATGAAATCAGAGCCTTTGTTCCCGAGGAGTATTGGTCAATTGACGCAAAGTTTACTAATCCTCCCGAGCGCAAAACTTTCGGAGCGTTACTTGTTTCAGATCCTGATGGTAACAAGCTCAAACTCGGCGAAAAGAACATTGAAAATAAAGAACAGAGTGATAAAATCCTCGCTGACCTTGAGGGCGCAGAGTATGTTGTTAAATCAGTAAAGAAAGGCACAAGGAAGAAGAATCCGACACCGCCGTTCATCACCTCAACTCTTCAGCAGGAGGCGTCGCGTCGCCTGTCCTTCCAGGCTCGCCGTACCATGAAAGCGGCACAGGAACTTTACGAGGGCGTTGACGTTCAGGGTATGGGCACAGTCGGTCTTATCACATATATGAGAACCGACTCGCTCCGTATTTCAGAGGAGGCTCGCTCCGCAGGTAATCAGTATATTCTCGACACATACGGCGAAAAATATCTGCCGGCTAAGCCGAGATATTTCAAGACAAAAGGTAACGCTCAGGACGGTCACGAGGCTATTCGTCCGTCAATGCCGAATGTTACTCCTGACATGGTAAAGTCTTCGCTTACTTCCGACCAGTACAGAATTTATAAGCTTATCTGGGAGCGCTTTATCGCTTCACTTATGGAATCCTGCAATCAGGAAACTATGAAGATTGAGATTGAGGCTAACGGTTATATCTTCAATGCGACAGGTTACACCGTTAAGTTTGACGGCTTCACTGCGCTGTATGAAGAAAAGACTGATGACGCAACCAAAACTGATGCGGAAGCACCGCTGCCAAAAGTTGCAAAAGGTGATGTGTTGCGCTTGAAATCGATTCTCGGCAATCAGCACTTCACACAGCCGCCTGCACGTTATACCGAAGCATCGCTCACCAAAGCGCTTGAGGAAAACGGTGTCGGCAGACCGTCAACATACGTTACAATCACATCTACAATTCTTTCTAAGGAATACGTTGTCCGCGAGGGCAAGCAGTTTGTGCCAACAGAACTCGGCGAGGCTGTAACTAATCTGCTCAAGGATAAATTGCCGAATATTGTTAATGTAAAATATACCTCCAAAATGGAGGATGACCTCGATAAAATCGACTCCGGCGATAAGGATTATATCGATATGATCCGCCTGTATTACAACGACTTCGAGGAGCCGCTTGAGAAGGCTAAAAAGGAAATGCAGGGCGTTAAGATTAAGCTCACTGAGGAAGAAACCGATGTTGTCTGCGACAAGTGCGGCAGGAATATGGTTGTCAAGGTCGGCAGATTCGGCAAGTTCCTTGCGTGCCCCGGCTATCCCGAGTGTAAAAACACCAAGCCGCTTGTGTTCAAAACAAGCGCAAAATGCCCTGAGTGCGGCGGCGATGTTATTGAAAAGAAAACACGCAAAGGCACAAGTTTTTACGGCTGTTCAAATTATCCCAAGTGTAACTTTATGACATGGGATTTGCCGACTGACGAAACCTGCCCTGAATGCGGCAAGTCACTCTTCCGCAAAAAAGGCGGTGTGCTTTACTGCCCCGATACCGACGGTTGCGGATTTTCAAAATCAGCACAGAAGAAAAAATAATCTGACAATACACCGAAATTTATGAAAAAATTTACCGTAATCGGTGCAGGTTTGGCAGGGTGTGAAGCAGCGTGGCAGATTGCCGAATCAGGGCACAAGGTCACGCTTGTTGAAATGAAGCCTGTCAGGTTTTCGCCCGCACATAAAAGTGAATACTTTGCGGAGCTTGTCTGCTCAAACTCACTCAAAGCCTCGCGCATTGAAAGTGCGGCAGGGCTGCTTAAAGAGGAGATGGCACGGCTCGGTTCGCTCACCGTTCCCGTTGCACGCGATTGCGCAGTGCCCGCGGGCGGAGCGCTTGCGGTTGACCGTGATATATTTTCGCGTACAGTTACGGACAGAGTTTTGAACCATCCGAATATTACGGTAGAGCACCGCGTTGTTGATAGAATCGAGCCTGCAGACGATGAGATTCTGATTATCGCGACAGGTCCGCTGACGGACGGCGCGCTGTCAGAAGAGATTGAGAAGCTTTGCCCGAATATGCTGTCTTTTTACGACGCGGCGGCACCGATTGTCACTGCTGACAGCATTGATATGAGCAAGGCGTTCGGCGCTTCACGCTATGAGCGCGGCGGCGACAGCGATTACCTCAACTGCCCGTTTAACAAGGCGCAGTACGAGGAGTTTATCGACGAGCTTATTCACGCAGAGGGTGCAGTGGTGCATGACTTTGACGTATACGAGGGATGTATGCCGATTGAAAAGCTTGCAAAGCGCGGACTTGATGCACCTCGTTTCGGCCCTATGAAGCCGGTTGGGCTTATTGACCCTGCCACAGGCCACAGGCCGTGGGCATGCGTGCAGCTTCGCCGCGAGAACGACAAGGGCACGATGTACAACCTTGTCGGCTTCCAGACAAATCTGAAGTTCGGCGAGCAGAAGCGCGTGTTCGGTATGATACCGGGACTTGAAAATGCGGAATTCGTGCGTTACGGCGTGATGCACCGCAATTCGTTTATTGACTCCCCACGCGTGCTGTGCGGCGACTACTCGCTGAAAGCAAATCAAAATATCTTCTTTGCAGGGCAGATAACCGGCGTAGAGGGTTATATGGAGTCCGCGGCGTCAGGCATTATGGCAGGTAAAAACGCGGTCAGACGCGCTGAGGGTAAGGATACGGTTGTACTCGGTGAGTGCACGATGATTGGCGCGCTGTCACGATACATAAGCGATGAAAGCGTTGCAAATTTCCAACCTATGGGCGCAAACTTCGGTATTTTACCACCGATTGAGCCGAAGATAAGAGATAAAAAAGAACGGTACAAAGCGCTTGCAGAAAGAGCGCTTGCAGAATTAGAAATATGAAAATTATAGTCGATGCAATGGGCGGCGACAACGCACCGCTCGAAATAATTAATGGCAGCCTTCTGGCGCTCGATGAATATAATATTGACGAGATTATCCTCGTTGGAGACGAAAACGCTATCAATAAGTGCGTTAAGGATAACGGCATTGAGCTCAAAAAGATGAGCATTCATCACTGCACAGATACGATTGATATGTGCGATGACCCGACATCTGTGCTTAAGCAAAAGCCTGATTCCTCTATGGCAGTCGGCTTCCGTCTGCTCAACGAGGGTGCGGGCGACGCGTTTGTCAGTGCCGGCAACACGGGCGCAATCACTGTCGGTGCAACGCTGATTACAAAGCGCATCAAGGGCGTTAAGCGTCCTGCAATTGCTTCAATTATGCCTAGCGCAAACAAGCCGTTTCTCCTTATGGACTGCGGCGCAAATGCGGAGTGCAGGGCGGAGTTCCTGTACCAGTTCGGTTTGCTCGGCTCGATTTATATGCAAAACGTAATGCACTACGAAAACCCCACGGTTGCGCTTGCCAATAACGGCAGCGAGGAAACCAAGGGTACGCCCGTTGTTAAAGAGGCGTACGCGCTTATGAAAGACGCGCCGTACAACTTTATCGGCAACATTGAAGGCAGACAAATTCCTTACGGTGACGCAGACGTTGTTGTGGCTGACGGCTTTACCGGCAACCTTATCCTTAAGATGTACGAGGGCGTTGCAAAGGTGCTGATGAGCGGCATTAAAGAGGCGTTTTATAAAAACACGCTGTCAAAGCTATCGTACCTCGGTGTGCGCTCCGGCATCAACGATATGAAAACGCTGTTTGACTACAAGGAGTACGGCGGCGCCGTTATGCTCGGCGTTAAAAAGCCTGTTATCAAGGCGCACGGCTCCGCGGACGCGCGCACGTTTAAAAATGCAATCAAGCAGGCGGTTTGGTTCCTTGAAACCGACCTGATAAACAAAATAGAAGAAGAACTTAAAAATTGAGAATTGAGAGTGGAGAATTGAGAATTACGGTGCTCGCTTCGCTCGGATAATAATGCTATGGACGAATTAGAACGCAAAATTGAATACACGTTCAAAAACCGCGACTATCTTTTTGAGGCACTGACTCATTCGAGTTATGCTAACGAAAACGCGGGCGGCTTTCCGTGTAACGAGCGTATGGAATTTCTCGGTGATGCGGTGCTGTCGATAATCTCGGCAGAGTATCTTTACACCAAGTTCCCCAAAATGCCCGAGGGCAGGCTCACAAAGCTGCGCTCATCACTCGTTTGCACGCAGTCACTTTCGGCTTTTGCAAAGGAAATCGACCTCGGCGCGTATCTCAAAATGGGTAAGGGCGAAACTGCGTCAAATGGTGCAAACAGACCGTCAGTGCTTGAAAACGCGTTTGAAGCGCTGATTGCCGCGATTTACCTTGACGGCGGCATGGAAGAAGCAAGGCGCTTCGTGCTGCATTTTCTGTCGCGCGAGGTGGAAAATCAGCACAGCAATTTCCACGACTACAAGTCGCTGTTGCAGGAGATTATTCAGCAGAATCCCGACGAAACGCTGACCTACACCGTAGTCGGCACAAGCGGTCCCGACCATGACAAACGCTTTGACGTTGAGCTTAAACTCAACTCGAATATAATCGGCAAAGGCCACGGCACAAGCAAAAAGAATGCAGAGCAGCTTGCGGCTAAAGAGGCACTTGAGCTTATGGGTATTGAAGTATGAAAAAGGGCAACATCAGCATTTTTGTGCCACACCTCGGTTGCCCGCAGCAGTGCTCATTCTGCAATCAAAGAACTATAACGGGCAAGCAGTCGCAGCCAACGGCAGAGGACGTAAAAACCGCAGTTGCAATCGCGATTAAACGCAAGGGCTATGAATACGAAATCGCATTTTTCGGCGGCTCGTTCACCGCGATTGACAGGGAATATATGATCACACTGCTCACTTCGGCGGCAGAATGTGTGGACGGCAAAAGAGTTAAAGGCATACGCATTTCAACTCGCCCTGACTGCATCGACAGCGAGGTGCTTGACATACTCAAAGCGCACAAGGTTACGGCTGTTGAACTCGGTGCGCAGAGCATGGACGACGAGGTACTCAAAGCAAACCTGCGCGGTCACACCAGCGCGGACGTTGCAAACGCCGCAAAACTGATAAAAAGCTACGGCTTTGAGCTCGGATTGCAGATGATGACGGGGCTGTACCTCGATACCGACGAAAAGGCAATAGAAACCGCGAAAAAGCTGATTGATATGCAGCCCGATACCGTGCGGATTTATCCCACGGTTGTGCTAAAAGGCACTTACCTTGCCGAGCTGTATGATGAAGAGATTTACAAACCACAGACGGTTGACGACGCGGCGGCGCTGTGCACAATGCTGCTGCCGATGTTTGAAAGCGCAGGAATCAGGGTTATCAGACTTGGTCTGCACGCGTCTGACGATATAAAAAAGAATATGGTAGCAGGCGCATACCACGAATCATTTGGCGAGATTGTGCAGTCGCGCTTTATGCTCAACAAAGTGCTTGCACACCCGCCGGGCAACTACGAAATAAAGGTTAACCCGCGCAGCGTGTCAAAGCTCAAATGAAACCAGAAACGCAACTCCTACTTCCTTATGGAGCAGGGTTACAATATAAAATACACGGTTACCGACAAGGTAAGCGTTGATGAATTGAAAATTGTGAGAAGATAATATGTTATTACGCACACTTGAAATGCAGGGATTTAAGTCTTTCCCTGACAAAACAGAACTGAATTTCGGAAAGGGTATAACTGCCGTTGTCGGACCTAACGGTTCGGGCAAGAGTAACATCTCCGACGCTGTGCGCTGGGTACTTGGCGAAACAAGCACTAAATCACTGCGCGGCTCGAAGATGGAGGATGTTATTTTCGGCGGTACTTCGTCGCGTAAGGCGCTCGGCTTTGCGCAGGTAGTACTCACGCTTGATAACTCCGACGGCTCGCTCAAAGATAAGGGCGAGATTGTCACTGTGTCCCGCCGCTACTACCGCTCGGGCGAAAGTGAATATAAAATCGACGGCGAGCAGGTTCGCCGCAAGGATATTCATGAGCTGTTTATGGATACAGGTCTCGGCGCTGACGGATATTCTATGGTCGGTCAGGGTAAGATTGACTCGATTATTTCCGCTAAAAATGAGGACAGGCGTGAGCTCTTTGAGGAGGCTGCAGGTATCTCCCGTTTCCGTCACAAGAGGCGTGACGCGGAGCGCAGACTCGATCAGGCACAGGAAAACTTAGTGCGCCTGCTTGACATACTCGGCGAGCTTGAAAGCCGCGTTGGCCCGCTTAAAACACAGAGCGAAAAAGCGCAGAAGTTCCTTGTATTCAGTGAAGAAAAGAAAGAACTCGAAATCGGCGTATGGCTCAACAAAATCAACGGTTTCACAAACGCACTGCGTGAGCAGGAGCACAAGCTCGACGCTGCAAACGCATCATACGAAATCTGTGAAGCAGAGCTTGAAGCGATTGAAAAAGAGACAGAAGAACTTGCCGCAAAGACTGCGGAGATTAACACTCTTATTGAGCAGAGCAGGGCAGGCGTAGCCGCTTTTGAGGAGGAGGCTGTTCGCCGCGACGGTGAGGCTAACGTGCTTGAAGCAACCGCAAAGCACAATGTTGAAACCATTGAAAGACTCAAGGGCGACATCAATTCTGCCGATAATTCAAGCGACGTAATTGATGAGCAGATTAGGGAAAAAGAGGAATTTATCGCAGACAGCGAACGCAGAATTGCCGCAAAGCGCACAGAACTTGAGGGCGTTGCCGACGAGCTCAACAAGCTGCAGGGCGAGGGTGAAGAAATGGCTAATAAGAACGCCGACCTCTCGCAGAAGCTTGCAGAGCTCACCCTTGCGCTTTCCGACTGCAAGGTCAAGGCATCCAAGGCGCAGTCGTCGATTGATGAGATTATCGCTCGTGACAGCACGATTGACGAAAATATTGCTGAGGCTGATAAGGAAATCGGCATTGCCACAGCTCAGCAGAACGAATTTAAGGAAAACCTCGAATTCGTTAAATCGCAAATCAGCGATGGAGAAAACTCGCTCGGCGGCTACCGTATGAAGCTGCAGTCAAAAACCGAAAAGGCTGAAAAGAAAAAAGAAGAACTCGAAAATGCAGAGCGCGCTCTTGCAGAAAAACGCTCGCGTGCAAAGATGCTCTCCGACCTTGAAAAGAATATGGAGGGTTATTCGGGTGCGGTTAAAGCCGTTATGCGCCAGCGCGACGCAAAGGCGCTTTCGGGTATCCACGGCGTTTTGTCGCAGCTTATCAGCGTAGATAACGAGTACTCAACCGCGGTTGAGGTTGCACTCGGCGCGGCTATGCAGAACATCGTAACAGGCAGCGAAAGCGACGCAAAGCGCGCCATCAACTTCCTTAAGCAGAACAAGCAGGGCAGGGCGACCTTCCTGCCGATGTCGGCTATCAGACCGCGCAGCATTGATGAAAAAGATCTTGACGATAACTTCGGTTACATCGACATTGCGTCAAATCTTGTTGAGTGCGACGACAAGTACAAAAACATCGTTGACAACCTGCTCGGCAGGGTTATCGTTGCCGAGGATATCGACTGCGCAATCGGCATTTCAAAGAGATATAAAAACAGATATAAGATAGTTACACTCGACGGTCAGGTTATGAACCCGGGCGGCTCAATGACCGGCGGCAGCCGATCAAAGGGCGCTGGTATTCTCTCCCGTGCGAACATGATTGAGGAGCTTAGTGCCGAAGCGGACAAGCTTGAAGCAAAACGCGACGAGCTTGCCGAAGAATATAAGCATCTTGTAGAGGATGCTAACAAGTCCGCTGCCGACTTACAGGGCGCGGATGCTGACCTTCGTAACGCGCAGGAGGATTTAATCCGCGCAGAGGGCGATCTCAAGATTATCAGTGACAGAATCACTTCCCTTAACGAGCAGAAGAAGATAATGCTTGAGGAGAAAGAGACCTCTAAGACAAGAGTTGCTGAATTTAAGGAAGAACTGCGCACCGCCGCCGAAGAGGAAACAGAGGTGCAGGGTAAGATCAACGCTGCCGAAAGCGAGATTGCACAGCTTACTTCAGGCTCTGACGAGCTGCAGTCCTCACGCGAGCAGATACGCAAGCGCAGCGAGGAAATCAATGTTGAGCTTGTTGAGATTACTAAGGACAGCGAGGCTGCAAAGCTCGCTATTGAGGAACTTAAGCTTCGCCGTTCAACCGCGTCTGACAGGGTACGCAGCATTAACGACGAGATTGAAGCAATTGTCGCAAGAAACGAGAATCTTGAAAAGTCGATTGCCGATGTTAAGGCAGCAGCTCAGGATCTTCGCAACAAGGCAAAGGGCGTAAACGACGAGATTGCAGGTAAGATTGACGAGCGCAATCAGGTTGAAAAGCGCACAGGCGAGCTGCGCGCCGCAGAGAAGGAAAAGAACTCCGATAAGGAAAAACTTTCTGCCGAAATAGTTCGTATTGAAGAGCGCAAAAACAATATGAAAAAGGAATACGATAACCTTAACGATATGCTCTTTGAGCAGTACGAGCTCACACGTGTTGAGGCGCAGGCACTCGGTATTGTTATTGAGGATATGACTGCCGCAAAGCGCAGACTTAACGAAATTAAGATGGAAATCAAGAAGCTCGGCTCAATCAACGTGGGCGCTATTGAGGAGTACAAGGAAGTATCCGAAAGGTATGAATTCCTTAAAGAGCAGACCGACGACGTTGAAAAATCGAAGCGCGAGCTGCAGAATATCATTGAGGACTTGACCGCCTCAATGAGCGAAAAATTCCTCACGCAGTTCAACCGCATTAACGAGCAGTTTAAGATTTCGTTTGCAGATTTCTTCGGCGGCGGCAAGGGCGAACTTCTGCTTGAAAACCCGGATGACTGCCTTGAAAGCGCGATTGAAATTAAAATTCAGCCGCCAGGAAAATCAGTGCAGAACATCAACCTGTTCTCCGGCGGTGAAAAGTCGCTTGCGGCAATGGCACTGCTGTTCTCCGTGCTCAAGGTTACGCCCGCACCGTTTTGTATTTACGACGAGGTTGAGGCGGCTCTTGACGACGTAAACGTAGAGCGCTTTGCAAAATATATGCGCAAAATGACTGACAAAACACAGTTTATTTCTATCACGCACCGCCGCGGCACAATGGAGGAAGCGGATATCCTTTACGGCGTAACAATGCAGGAAAAGGGCGTTTCAAAGCTGCTTGAACTCCAGAGCGCAGAACTCGCGGAGAAGATGGGATTAGAATAGAATCCGTAATTCGGAATTATAATGTAGGAGAATTTTTAAATGGCATTATTTGACAAATTCTTTAAAGGACTTAAAAAGACGCGTGATGAGGGTATCACTGCGCAGATGGACGAGGTTATTGAAACCTACGATGAAATCTGTGACGAGCTGTTTGAGGAACTTGAGGAAATCCTTATTATGGGCGACGTCGGTATGCCGACTGCCGAAAGGGTAATCAGCGACCTCAAAGCGAAGATTGAAAACGACGGTATCACCTCCGTTAAGCAGGTGCGCGAAACGATGAAGGACATCGTAGCCGGCGTTGTTTGGGGCGGTTCGTACCTCAAAATACGCACGAAACCGTCAATTATCCTCGTTATCGGCGTTAACGGCGTGGGCAAAACCACGACTATCGGCAAGCTCGCGCTCCGACTGCAGAATATGGGCAGGAGCGTTATACTCGGCGCTGCGGATACCTTCCGTGCGGCTGCAATTGAGCAGTTGCAGGTGTGGGCTGACAGGGCAGATGTTGACCTCATTAAGCACGGAGAGGGCGCTGACCCTGCGGCAGTTGTTTATGATACAATTCAGGCAGGCAAGGCGCGCGGCAGCGACGTTATTATCATCGACACCGCAGGCAGACTGCACAACAAGAAAAACCTTATGGACGAGCTTAACAAAATCAGCCGCGTTATTGACCGCGAACTGCCTGACGCATCGCGCGAAACGCTGCTTGTGCTTGACGCAACGACTGGTCAGAACGCTGTTAATCAGGCAAAGGACTTTAAGGATGCGGCAGGAATTACGGGTATTATCCTCACAAAACTCGACGGCACTGCACGCGGTGGTGTGGTGCTTGCAATCAATAACGAACTTGATGTTCCCGTTAAGTTTGTCGGCGTGGGCGAGGGCATCGACGACCTGCAGCCGTTTGACGCAGACGCATTT
>CAYZPT010000056.1:0-12306 GCA_964480285.1 uncultured Bacteroides sp. | reverse complement strand
CGTTGCTGTCACCGAAGAATATAGCTTCGTCGGGCGCACATCCCACTGTTTCAAGCGCAAGCCGTGTAGAATACGGGTCAGGCTTTGTTGGTTTACCGTCAACAACACCTGAAATGCAGTCAAAGTATCCCTTGCCGAAAATATGCTCAACCATTCCTTGCGCAGCAACATTCGGCTTGTTTGTCACAACGCAGAGCTTAATTCCTTTGCTTTTAAGATTTTCAAGCTGTTCTTTGATGCCGACATATGCATATGCATTGTCGAGCATAGTCTTCTCATATAGCGGCTTAAACTCAGAGAAAATCCTGTCGAGTTCATTATCGTTTAGCTTGCCGCCGAAAGCGCGCTCAACAAGCTTTTTTGCACCGTTACCTACAAACCTTTTGTAGTCCGCTTCGGTCCAAGTGTAATCATAGCCGTACTTTTTCAAAAGAATATTGCAGCAGTTCGCCAGATCGTCAATTGTGTTAACAAGTGTGCCGTCAAGATCAAAAACGGCGCATTTAATATTACTTTGCATAAAGATCGCTTAAATCCTGTTCTTTACTCTTTTTTCGTTTGTTAATAAAAGCAAATATAAGTATCACTGCAACTGCCGCTGCAATGATTGCAGAAATCGTGTAAATGCTCCGCTCATCCTGCTTGCTCTTTGTTGAAAGTTTGCCGCCTTTAATCTGATTCCACAGCGTGCTTTGCAGCTCATTGATGTTTTGCGGCAGATTCTTAAACGGCTGTGATTCAGGTGGATTTGTCGGATAAACCGCTTCACTGCCGTAGAGTGAAGACTCTTCGTTTTCCTCAACAGTCTTGTTTGCGGAAGCGTAGTAGATGTATTCCTCGTTGTCAAAGGCAACCTGCGGCTCATTCATAAAGTTGATGAACGCCTCAGCGCCTTTTTTATTCTGACAGCAGGTCGGCACGCAAAATGCGTCGCAGAAAGCGTTGACTCCTTCCTTAGGGAAGCAGAAGTCAAGATCGGGATTATTCTCAACCATCAGTTCATAGTCGCCTGAGTAGTAAGTGGCAAACGCGTACTCGCCTGATTCCATTAGGTTAAACACCTCATCCATAACGTAAACGGGATTAACAGCGTCTTTTTGTTCCGCCAGAAGCTCTGCTGCCTTAACCCAGTCCTGCTCGTTCGTAGTGTTTAAGTCCTGGCCGAGCACCGCTTGTGCGATTGCAAAAGCATCGCGTGAGTTGTTGAACATCAGCACTTTGTTCTTATATTGCTCATCCCATAGTACCTTCCATGAATTGGGTTTTTCCTTAACAAGTTTTTTGTTGTAAATCAGAGCTGTGTAGCCTGTGTTAAATGCAACTGTGTACTTGTTATCAGGGTCAAAATAGTAGCTCTTGCAGTTGTCGCCGATATACTTAAAGTTCGGTATATTGCTGTAATCAAGCTCAAGCAGCAGTTTTTCGTCAATCAGCCTTTCAATCATATAGTCTGAAGGTGTAATAACATCATACGATACACCGCCGCCCACGAGTTTTGAGTACATATTTTCATTTGACTCAAAGTTGGTGTAATTTACCTTTGCGCCCGTCAGCCTTTCAAACTCGCGTACAGCATCCATCAAGCCGTCAGAGCCGTCTGCAATATAGTCGCCCCAGTTATACACATTTACGGTTGTGCCTTTTAACCCTAAATTTTTGTAGTATTCTATCTGCTCGTCAGTAAAATACTCGTCCTTTGCAAGCGATTGGCAGGGGAGAATAAGAGAAAAAATGAGAGCCAATATAATCAGGAGGGAAAGCTTTTTAGTCATACTTCTTTGCCTCCTTTTCCTCTGCTTTGGACTGCATAATGTTCATAAGTACAAGCAGTATAAGAATTACTACAAACATCAGCGTTGACAGCGCAAACATATCGGGCTTAACTCGCTTCTTTGTAAGAGAGAAGATGTATATCGGCAGCGTCTGGAAAGACGGACCGTTTGTAAAATAAGATATAATAAAGTCATCAAGCGACAGCGTGAACGACATTACCGCACCTGTGATTATACCGCTCATAATTTCAGGAATAACCACCTTGAAGAATGCTCGCATCGGCTTGCATCCGAGGTCAACAGCCGCTTCGTAAACGTTCATATCAAACTGCCTGAGTTTTGGCATAACATTCAGTATCACATAGGGCAAACAGAATGTAACGTGTGCAATCAGCAGTGTTGTAAAGCCGAGTACATCCGTTTTGTGAACAAGCGTTCCGGCAAACACAAACAGCAGCATCATTGAGATACCGGTTACGATTTCAGGATTCATCAGCGGAATGTTTGTTGCTGTTTTCATAGAATTTTTATACAGCTTATTCTTTGACTGAAACAGTCCGACTGCCGCCATAATACCGAGCAGCGTTGATACTATTGTGGTAGCAACAGCGAGGATAATCGTGTTTTTCAGCGCGGTCATAGCCGCGTTGTCGTGGAACATCTCTTTCCACCAGTAGAGCGACAGTCCGCTCATCTGATATGTGCTTACGGATTTGTTGAATGAAAACACCATCATTACAACTATCGGCGCATACAAAAACACAAAAATGAGCGCCATATAGAGCTTTGAAAGCGGGGAGGTTCTTTTTTTCATATAACCATACCTCCCTCGTCCTTGCCGTCATCAAAGTGATTCATTATGCCGAGGCATATGAATATCAATATCATCAGCACAAAACTGAGCGCAGCGCCGAGGTTGTAGTTATTGGCAGTCTGGAACTGCGCCTCGATAACGTCGCCGATCAGCACTATCTGGCCGCCGCCGAGCTTTTGCGTAATATAGAAAGTTGAAACACAGGGCACAAACACCATTGTTACGCCGCTTAATAGTCCGGGAAGCGAAAGGGGAAGAATAACTCTTCTGAAGGTGTACACCCTGTTTGAGCCTAAATCCTGCGCAGCTTCAATCAGCGAATTATCAATTTTAGTCAGCACCGAGTAAATCGGCAGTATCATATATGGCAGGAAGTTATATACCATACCGAGAATTACTGCCCCGGGAGTATTTATAAGATGCGCCGGCTTGATATGCAGAAATGTCAGCATGTTATTGATTACGCCGGTATCACCGAGAATAGTCATAAGGCTGTATGTGCGGATAAGGAAGTTCATCCACATTGGCAGCATAACAAGCAGTACAATTGTCCTCTGCGTTCTTTCCGTATGTTTTGACAGAAAATATGCAAACGGATAGCCGAGTACAAGGCATATTACCGTTGCCGCAAGTCCGTAAAGTACCGAAAGTAATATCGTCGAGAAATATGACGGTATCTGACTGAAATTGCTGATTGTGAAAGCGCCGCTTTTATCCGTTATTGCGTAGATAAACACCATTATAAGCGGTGCGATTATGAAAAGTGCCGCCCATAAAAAATACGGTTTGTCAAGCAGGTTTATTCTAAAGCGTTTTGTCATTCCTCTTCGTCCTCCCAATTATAAGAAGCGTCAGAGATATGATCCATCTCGTCGGAAAAGTAAGAGTAATCGCCGAATTCGCCCGAGTACTCGCTGCGTTTCATAATATGAATAGCGTCAGGCTCAATGTGCATACCGATTTTATCGCCGACTTTGAGCCCTTCCTGAATGGTCTGAATCATCCAGATAAAGCCGCCTACGTCAACGAGTATTTCAAAATGAACACCCTTGAATGTAACGCCGGTGATTGTGCCGTTGAGCGCAGCCTTTGCACCGACCTCAACAATCCTTATGTCCTCGGGGCGCACAACAGCCTCAACAAATTCGTTCTTCTCAAAGCCTGCGTCAAGACATTTGAACTTAACGCCGCCAAAGGTAACCTTGTAGTCGTCAAGCATAATTGCGTCAACGATGTTTGATTCACCGATAAAGTCGGCAACAAAGGCATTGACAGGCTCATTGTAGATGTCCTCAGGCGTACCAATCTGCTGAATCTTACCCTTGTCCATAACCACAACAGTGTCGCTCATTGAAAGCGCTTCTTCCTGGTCGTGGGTAACGTAAATAAAAGTGATTCCGAGCTCCTGCTGAATGTTCTTAAGCTCACGTTGCATATCCTTGCGCAGCTTTAAATCAAGCGCGCCGAGCGGTTCGTCAAGCAGAAGAACGTGCGGATTATTAGCAAGTGCTCTCGCAATGGCAACACGTTGCTGCTGACCTCCTGAAAGAGAATCAATAGTACGCTTTTCAAAACCTTTAAGGTTTACGAGCTCAAGCATTTTTGCAACAGTTTTGCGCACTTCGTCCTTAGGCTTGTTCATAATTTGCGGACCAAAGGCAATGTTTTCATACACGTTTAAATGAGAAAAAAGAGCATAACGCTGAAAAATGGTGTTAACCTTCCTCTTGTGAGGCGGCACATCATTTATCCTTTTACCTTCAAAGATAACCTCGCCGCTGTCAGGCTTAAGAAAGCCCGCAATAGCGCGCAGCGTAGTGGTTTTACCGCATCCCGAAGGTCCAAGCAGTGTTATGAACTCTTTTTCATTAATATACAAATTCAGTTTATCTAAAACGGTGTTATCACCGTAGCTTACAGTAATGTCCTTTAATTCAATTATTTTTTTCAATATCCTCTTCCTTTACAGCTGGGTATTTCAACCCGCCACCCGATTTACAATTTTAATATTGTATGTGATTAATATATAATTTTTACATTATAATGTCAACACAATTTCAGAATATTTTTTTGTTAATTTCTTTGCCTTCGTAAGCAAGCAGAATTGTTTGCTCAATCCTGTCAAAATCGCACACCATAGATTTAGGCTTTTTTTCGCAGTCGTCCATGCTGAAAGGCACAAAAAAATAATTCTTATAATTCATCAGCATACCGATATTCTTAGCCGCAGCACCGAGTGCATCATTGGTTGAAACACCGATGACCACAGGCTTTGAGTTGCGCAGGTGCGACTTTACTGCCATTGTAGCCGCGGTGTCCGTAACTCCGTTTGCGAGTTTTGCAAGCGTGTTGCCCGTACAGGGCGCAACAACAAGCACGTCAAACATCTTTTTAGGACCTATTGGCTCAGCTTCGGTTATTGTGCTGATAATATCTTTACCGCATACATCGGTTATTTCGGCGTTAATATAACTTGATTTGCCGAATTTTGTGTCGGTGTTATATGCGTTTTCGCTCATAATCGGAGTAATATCATAGCCTTTGTCAACAAGCTCGGTCATAGAGTTAATGGCTTTTCTGAAAGTGCAGAACGAGCCTGTAAGGCAGTAACCTATTTTCAAGCAAAAACCTCCCTTACCATAATATCAACTGTTTCGGCAACAACCTTTCCTGCTGATTTCGGCGAGCATTTTGCCGGCAGTCCGCGCGCGACTATAAGATTAATACCCATATGCTTTGAGAAATGCACATCAACTCCGCCCGGGAATGAAGCAAGATCAATCAGCACAGCTTCTTTTTTAAGTGCAGCAAGCTCCGCCTCGTTAAATACAGGATGCGGCACTGTGTTAAAGATGAAAGAATATCCGTTGTTATTCTTCAGATCGCTGAAACCAATCGTCTTTGCACCGTTTATTTCAGCCATACAAAGTGCGTTATCATTCCTCGCACAAACAGTAATGTTACTTGTAAAAGGCATAAGATATCTGTGCAGCGCTTTGCCGATTCTTCCGTATCCTGCAATCAGTACCTTTGAATTTATAAGACTGATATCGCTGTTACTGATTGCAATATCAATTGCGCCCTCTGCCGTAAGTGCAGCATTTTTCAGCGCAAACACCTCGTTTTTCGTGTAATCGTAAACGTTATTTGCTGATATATTGCCGGCAAAGCAGGGAATACTTTGATTAATCATATTTCCTTTCGGGTTGATTCCGAGTAAAACGAAATCTGCGCTGCCTGCATTTTTTGATTGAATATATCCCATATCTTGTAAATATCCGGAGGCAAATGTTATCCTTTTATCACTAAGATCTGGTGTAAAAAATTGTTTGCTCATATCATCATCTCACGTAAAAAAGTCGTTACCTTTTACATTTTATGAAATAAAATTAAATTGGGTGTTTATTTTTTGGTAAAAAGGTGATATAATATATTGACTTAAAATAATAACAGCTCATTTGATTATGAATTCGGAGGACACCGATTTGAATAACATAGATACTCTGCTCAAAGAGAGCAAAAATATACATTTTATAGGCATAGGCGGCGCAGGTATGTGCCCGGTTGCTGAGATACTTTTATCGCTTGGCTATAACATAAGCGGCTCTGATAATAATGATACCGAAACATTCCGCCGTATTGAAAGTGAGGGAGCAAAGGTATACCTCGGTCAGGTTAAGGAGAATATCGCTGACAATACCGACCTTGTTATCTATACAAATGCAATACTCAAGGGCAACGAGGAGCTTGAATACGCAAAGGCAAACTTCCCGTGCGTTGAGCGTGCGGAAGTGCTCGGCGCGCTCAGCAGACTGTTTACAAACTGCATCGGTATCTGCGGTACTCACGGCAAAACAACAACTTCATCAATGACAACTCAGGTCCTTATTGAAGCAGGGCTTGATCCGTCTGCCGTTATCGGCGGCAAACTGCCTGTTATCAACGCTTACGGCAGATATGGCTCAAGTCAGAACTTTGTCTGTGAGAGCTGTGAATTTAACAATACATTCTTGCATATGAATCCTGATATTGCAGTCATTCTTAACATTGACGAAGATCATCTTGATTTCTTCGGCAATCTTGATAATATCAAAAAGTCTTTCAGAAAATTTTGCGATCTTACCACGAGAACAATCATATATAACGGTGATGATCAGAATACAATTGATACAGTCCGCGGTATTGAGGGTAAAAAGCTCATTTCTGTCGGTACCAAGGCTGAGAATGAGTGGCAGGCGCGTAATATTAAAATACCCGGCGGTTTTCACAGCGAGTATGATGTTTACCATAATGGCGAGTTCGTCACAAAGGTTGAGCTGTCAGTGCCGGGCGAGCATAATATACTGAACTCTCTTTGTGCCTTTGCAGCAGCTTATGAGAGCGGCGCAGATGTTGACAGTATCTGCCGTGGCATCAAGGCGTTCAGAGGCGCTTCAAGGCGTTTTGAACTTCTCGGTAAGTACAGAGGAGTTACATTTGCCGACGATTACGCACACCACCCGGCAGAGATCAAGGTTACTCTTGAAGCTGCTAAAAAGATGGGCTATAAGCGTGTCTGGGTTGTACATCAGCCGTTCACTTATTCAAGAACATCAATGCTTCTTGATGATTTTGCTGAAGTGCTTTCAATCGCTGATAAGGTTGTAATCAGCGAGATTATGGGCTCACGCGAAGTTAATACAATTGGTATCAAAGCTACCGATCTGTCCGATAAGATCGATGGCGCAGTTCAGCTTGATACTTTTGAAGAAATCTGCGACTATGTATGCGAAAACGCTGAGGACGGCGACCTTGTTATCACTCTCGGCTGCGGTGACGTATATAAAGTTGCCCGTATGATGTGCAACAGGCTGAAAAATGAGTAATCATAAAGCAGGCATCGAACTTGAAAAAAAGTTCCTGATTGAGTATCCCGACCTTGAGGATATTTCAAAGTATACGCCGATTAAGTACGAAATTGAGCAGATCTATCTGATTTCGGAAGTAGGATCGCACCGCATCCGTAAACGCTCGCATTTCGGCATACCGACCTACTTTGAAACTCTTAAGGTGAGGATTACCGAATCAAAGTGCCATGAATATGAGGATGTAATTACAGAGCCGGAGTACGAGCAGCTTAAATTGGCAGCTGACCCGAAATTGCATCCGATATATAAAGACAGATATGTATTCTCATACGGCGGAAAAGTACTTGAACTTGACGTTTTTCCGTTTTGGGATGACAAAGCATTCCTCGAAATCGAACTCGAAAGCGAGGATGATGAATACACCATACCTCCCGAAATCAGGATAATTGAGGATGTTTCCGACAATAAGGAATACAAAAACAGACATCTGGCAAAGAAAAATGATAATTGTTAAACCTACTTATTACAAAGATTTTAAGTGCATAGCAGGGGATTGCCCCGATTCCTGCTGTCAGGGCTGGGAAGTCGACGCTGACGAGGAGTCGCTTGAGTACTACAAAACTCTTGATCCGTCGCTTGAAATTAAGCAGCGTATTGACAGCGTACTTGATAAGGATGAATTCGGCAATACGATTTTCACCCTTGTGGCGAAAAAACGCTGTCCGTTTCTGAACGGCGATAATCTTTGTGATATGCACATTGCTATCGGGGGCGAGCACACGCCGTTTACCTGTCGTAACTTCCCGCGTTTTATTCATGATTTCGGCGGTACTAGGGAGATCGGCATATCGTTTTCCTGCCCTGTTGCGGCTGATATGATGTACAATTCAGATGGTCATCTGCAGTTTGAAACTGAAGTAACAGACGAGTTACCGACTCTAAATGATATTGATGCCGCTACATATATTAAATTGAAAAATGCAAGGCAGCATGCATTTGATATTTTGTTTGCAGATAAGCACATTGCAGAACGGTTAACTGAATTGCTGGACTTTGCAGTAAGCCTGCAACATGAACTTGGCAAGTACACCGAAGGCGGTAATGATATTGCTTTTGACGATGTGTTCAGGAACCCTGAACTTATCAATCCCGAGTGGCTGCAGAAGGTTGATAATATGCAGATTAAACCTGTTTCTGACACCTCGGCAAACGAGAATATTGCGGCATATTTTATATACAAATACTTTCTTGATGCGGTTTTCGACCTTGATGTGCTGTCAAAAGTAAAAATGGCTGTTATCGGCGTCCTTATCAACACCTATTTCGGCGAAGATGCATGGACGGTGCACCTCTGGTCAAAGGAAACCGAGCACTCGCAGTACAATATGGACAGATATAAAAAACTGCTGAAAGAGGCGGATTGTTTAGGTTCTAATTGTTTACTAGAAAGGATTATTTATGATTACTTCTAAACGTGATTTATATGAGTATATTAAAGCAGATAATGCACCATATAAGAAGAGATTATCATTAAAAGATTTAGGAATAAAGCATTATCTTGCAGGTCATTCAATTTTAGTAAATCGATATTTGTTATATCTTCGAAAGCAAGAATATTATCATAATACTGCAAATGGTAACAGAATTAAAGGCCTTTTGTCTATGTATTATGAGCGCAAAAAGAACTTAATTGGTGAACGAATTGGCTTCGATATTCCACCGAATTGTTTTGGTAAGGGATTAGTTATTTATCATATTGGTAGTATAATAGTAAACGGAAATTCTATAATTGGAGATAATTGCAAGCTTCATGGTAATAATTGTATTGGAAATAATGGCTTCGATGATTCGCTATGTCCGGTTTTAGGAGAGAATGTCGATGTCGGTTTTGGGGCTGTGATTATTGGTGATGTTCACATCGCTAATGATACAATTATTGGAGCTAATGCGTTAGTAAATAAGTCTTTTTATGAAGATGGTATTGTAATTGCAGGAGTTCCTGCAACAAAAAAGAAACAAACTAAAGGGAGTTGTGGTGAAAGAAGTCTGACATCTAAAGAACTTGCGCAGGCGGTACTTGACGCACCGAGCGCGTGTGCTGAATTCAAAGAAGCTGCTCAGAAATTCATTGATTCTATAGGTACTAATAATGAAAAACAGGCATGGGATTATCTTGTAGCAGAGGCGGAAGAGGACATCCAGTCTATTGATAATACGATTGACTTCTTCACAACTGATCTTGCAAAGCAAATTTTCGGCGAAGAAGTTGCTGCGGAAAAGCTCGCTCACGCAAAAGAAATTAAGGCAAACGGCGCAATTTATTGTGATTGCCCGGGTTGTGCTGCGGCTCTTGCAATAATCAACAATAAAGAATTGTTTTAAAACTTACTCCTCGTTATGAGGAGTATTTTGTTTACAAAAATCAAATATTGTCAAGTTGTTAACAAAAAACTTAAACTTTTTTGTTCACTTTGATAAAAAATTATTTATGGTTGATAATAATTTACAAATGTGTTATTATTTGTTAGATAGAAAATCCTGAAGGAGGGGTTTATATGGTAACTGTGGCGGCGCAGATCAGCGCGGTTGTAATTTTTGTTGCTATGTTTGGTCTGATAATTTCGGAAAAAATTCCGCGTCACATCGTAACTTTGGGCGCAGGAGTGTTAACGCTTATCGTTGTATTCGGTATTTGTATGCGCAGTATGGATGCGGTTGTTAACACGCTGAATTTTAAAGATTTTGTTTCGCCTGATTTCTGGTATCAGCCGGGTAAAGGCGAGGGCGAATCTTCTGGCATCAACTGGGCTACAATCATATTCATCGGCGGTATGATGATAATGGTTGAAGGTATGGCACGTGTCGGATTTTTCCGCTGGCTTTGTATGTTGCTTGCAAAAACGGTAAAGTACAAAGTTATTCCGATTTTTATTGTGTTTATGATACTTTCAGCTGTGCTTTCAATGTTTATTGACAGTATTACGGTTATACTTTTCCTTGCAGCTGTTACTATCGAATTGGCAAAACTTCTCAAATTTAACCCGATACCGATGATTTTATCAGAGGTTTTCTGTGCTAATCTCGGCGGTTCTGCAACAATGTGCGGCGATCCGCCAAACATTATAATTGGTACGGCTCTCGGATATTCTTTTAGCGATTTCCTTACAAACACAGGCGTTATAGCTGCATTATGCCTTGTAATAATCGTCGGTTATTTTTATCTGGTTTACAAAAAAGAACTTAAAACGGACGGTGAGATTGATCCGTCAACTCTTCCCGATCCTAAGAGTGCTATTACCGATAAAGCAGGATTTGCGGTAAGCTGTGTCATTTTTGGTATTGCAGTTGTTCTTCTTGTTACGCATGCAAAGACACACCTTACAGTTGCAACAATCGGCGTATTTATTGCTATTCTAACTCTTATGACAGCGCCGAAACACGTGCCGGAAATGATGAAGAAGGTTGATTATAAAACCCTTCTGTTCTTTATCGGACTGTTTATTGTTGTCGGTGGTCTGGAGCAGACAAAGGTGCTTGAACTTATCGCTCAGTTTATCGAAAAGATAAGCGGCGGTAATCCGTACTTTATCGTGGCAATAGTTATCTGGATTTCCGCTATTGCAAGCGCGTTTGTTGATAATATCCCATTTGCCGCTACGATGATTCCCGTTATTTCGGGTCTTTCAAATATTGTTCCGCTTGATACACTTGCATGGTCGCTTTCAATCGGTACAGATATCGGCGGATCGGCTACGCCTATAGGTGCGTCTGCAAACGTTGTAGGCATTTCGGTTGCGCAGAAGGAAGGATACAACATCAGTTGGGGCAAGTATTGTGTAAAGCTTGCACCGGCTACAGTGATTGTTCTTACAATCGCAACTGTTATGATCTTCCTTATCCACCCGCTTCACGTGTAAATGCATAACTGAATAATTGTAACACCGTCATTTGGGATGATACTTTTTGTATTGTTACCATGGACGGTGTTTTTTGTTTAAAATATTCAAAACTTAACAATAATAAATTTTATTGACTTTTAATATTAAATATATTATAATTATTTAAATTAATTTTATCGACTTATGATTTTTTGTAAGGAGGATAAATATGGAATTCAGGAATGTACCTTTTAGTCCTCCTGATATTACGGAAGCAGAGATAAAAGAGGTTGCAGAAGCTCTTCGCAGCGGATGGATTACCACAGGACCGAGGACTAAGCTTCTTGAACAGAAACTTTCCGAATACTGCGGCACAAACAAGGCTGTTTGTCTGAATTCGGCAACTGCTTCGGAAGAACTTAATCTCAGAGTTCTCGGGATTAAAGAAGGCGATGAAGTAATCGTTCCTTCATATACATATACTTCTACTGCTGCTGCGGCAATTCATGCAGGTGCAAAAGTTGTTTTTGCAGATTGTTGCAAGGATTCTCCGGAAATAGACTACGAACGAATCGAAAGTCTTTTAACCGAAAAAACAAAAGCGATTATTGCCGTTGATCTGGCGGGCATAATTTGCGACTATGACAAGCTGTTTTCTGTCGCTGAGAACAGTAAAAGCAAGTTTACTCCTGAGAGCAATGTTCAGGAGGCACTTGGCAGAATTGCAGTAGTTTCCGATGCAGCTCACGCTCTCGGTGCCGAAAAATGCGGAAAGATGGCGGGAAGCATTGCAGACTTTACAAGTTTTTCATTCCACGCAGTAAAGAACTTTACAACTGCAGAAGGCGGTGCCGCTACATGGAGATCGTTAAACGGCATTGATGATGAAGAACTTTACAAGTTGTATCAATTGCTTAGCTTGCACGGTCAGTCAAAGGATGCACTTGCAAAAACTCAACTGGGCTCCTGGGAATATGATATTGTGGGCACCTGGT
>CAYZPT010000055.1:0-12482 GCA_964480285.1 uncultured Bacteroides sp. | reverse complement strand
GGATGCCGGTGCCCTTGTTGTTAAACAGTTCAATATTTGATTCAAGAAGTCCGCCGAGTACGCTCTCAATGATAGGACCTATCATCGGGTCATAGTTCGGGTCAGACGGATCAAAGAATTTCGCAAGCAGGGAGTTGAGCGTGGTGTTAACAGCCTCAACCATCAGTGCATCCGGAATCTTATAGTTCTTGTAATCGTACTTATTCTTGATAAGCGGCTTGATACCGTAGATAAAGTTGAAGAAGTCCTCTGTCATAAGAGTAGGTTCAGCAATATCTCTGAATGATGAAGCGCTACCCTTCTGGGTTACTTCAGTGCCGAACTTATCAATGAGGATCTCGGAAGCCATGACAGTGTTAAGTCTGTCAATCATATTGAGCGGCGAGCCCTTTGTGCCGTTCTGGAACAGATAAACTCCGCTGTAGTCGCTGTCCTGAAGGATAAAGGTCTTAGCCTCTTCCGCGCTTACAAGACACTTCTCAAAGAATTCTGAAACGATGTTTTCTGACTTCGGGGAGGTGATATAACCTAAGAAATACTTGGTTGCAAGCTCTGAGAACGGGCATGTAAGTGCAACGTCCTTGTCGCCCTCTTTGTAAGAAGCCTCGTTGTTAAGGTACTTAACGATCTGCTCCTTGTCGTAACCGGTGAGCTTAAGTTTGTCCTTAAGATCTGAACAGAAGGTTTTGAACTGAGCGTCTGTGATCTTAGCGTCGCTTACAAGCTTCTTACAAGCGTTGAGATCGCCGAACGCGCCGCTGTAAACCATAAGACCGAGACACATCTCTTCATAATAAGGAGAAGAAGCGGAGAGGTCAACGTTCATATCGGGAAGAACAGTCTGCAGCGCCATCACTGCGAGATAGCTTGAATAATGTTCTTCGATTATCTTCTTTTCTGCAGCTGACGCAGCGTCGTAGTCGATGCCGTTGTCATCGCAGAACTGCTTGAGAGTATAAGTCTTACCGATAACGGTTTCGTAGTTATCAAATGTAATAGCAGTAGAAGAACCTGCCGGCTTGATGCTTGCGCCGCCGAGAAGGGCAGTACCCATAAATCTGGCAAGCATATATCTTACGCCGCCTTCGTCACCGCCGTTTACATAGTAGAACATATCGGCAATGTTGGAAACTCTTTCCTTGGAGCCGTAAGACTTGAACATACCATTGAAGTAATCAATGATAAACTGCTGGTCTTTAGTAGGTGTGACATCCTGGAACTTCTTGCCGTTAACAGTGATGTTCCTGATTTCAATCTTGCTCATTGAGAGATCAGAATACTGTGCAAGATAGTCGTCAAGACCTGCAGCCATATTGTTGGAAGCGTCCTGCATGCTCTGACCGAACTGACCTGCAGCTACATTGTACTGCTTGCCGAGTGCTTCAAGCTTTGGCAGAGTTTCGCTCGCATATTTGCCGAGCTCGCCGCCTGCACTCTCGTTCTGCTTACAGAAGTTGTACAGCGTGTAGAAATCAATCTGAGACTTCTCGTTGTCAAGATATGAGAAGAAATAATCATCCATCTTGCTGTAAGCGTCGCCTTTAAGCTCAGTGATGATAGCTTCCTTGTCAGCTGCACCGTTGAGTAATTCAAGAATCTTAGGCGAAGCGCCTGCTACAACGTCGCTGATGTTTGTCTTGCTGGTAACTTCCATCTTGAGGTTTTCCTCAAGGAACTTCTTAATTGTTGCATTGTTCAACAATTGAGGAATGTAGGTGTCAGCAAGTGTGTTAAGTGATTTGAATGCTGCTTCAGCATCCGTGCCGTCATTCCAATATGTATTGTTGGTATCTGTTTTGTTACCGTCTGCTGCAAAGGCGGTGAAACCAACGCTACATGATGTAATGATCATTACTATAGCCAGAAACAGGCTAAGTAATTTTTTGCTCGTTTTCATCATAATATCATCTCTCCTTTTTCTAATGATTTACAGGGGAGCCGATTCTGTAGGCGGCCCTGCATATGAGAACGCAGAGCAATTCCGGATTTCGCTCTGCGACAAGCAAACTCAAGTATATATATAACAGATTATAAAGAATAAGTCAATATAAAATTCAAAATTAATTCATAAATTATTAAATTTTTTTACCATATTTGACAATATCTGTTAACAAGGTGTTAAAATTGCGGTAATTTTCAGTCCGAAAATGCTGCCGAAAGTCAACGAAACAGGACGAAGCTTCAAAAAAACTAAAGTCGTCCTGCTTTACGTGCCGGTCAATATGTTGTTTTACCGCCGGAAACAAGCCACAAAATGGTGTTGTGTAAAGGGAAGGGACTTGTCCACAACACCATCTGTAAAGGGAGTGGCTTTACATACACAACTGGAGATGTGTAAGTTATAAATTTGAACAAATGTAAAAAGTTTATTAACAAAGTGTAAACATTACAATTGAATCATACTATATTGCGCCGCGTTTGTCAAGGGGTTAGTTCACAAAATATTCACAATTCGGCGAATATGTATATAATAGGTTAAAAATTCACAAAAAATCATTGACTTTATAAAAGAATAGTGTTTTAATATAGTTGCGTGATATGCGTTTTTTTGACGGGGCTTTTGCCCTGACGGAGGGTTAAATACCTTCAGTCTGCTGCAATTTTTGCAGCGAGGTCAGAGATTGCGACATACCGTAAAATCGGGAAAACGCGTTATTCGTAATATTTTATACGGAGGAAAATTTAAAATTGGAATCAAAAAAATCTAAAATTTTCACTAAGAAACTGATTGCTTTGTTCCTTTCCGCACTGATGGCAGCTACCTGCTTTACAGGCGTGCTCACAGCTTATGCAAGAGCTGAAGATTATCACGATGATAAACTCGCGTATAACTTCCTCGCATGGGCAGAGGCTACTGACGAGCAGACTGCAGAGGCTGTTCTTGACTGGGCAGATGCAAATCTTGACTGGACAATGAAGAACCTCATCGGCTTTGATGAATATCACTTCAGCCAGAACATCGTTGTTGCAACCATCAGCATTGACGCTTATCTTGACAGCGTTGACGGTCTTATCTACACAGTAGAGCAGGCTGACAGCCTTCTTGATTCATACGGCGGCCTTGTTGGCGGTGACGTTAAGAATATCGACCTTAGCGCAATCGGCGATGACATTGCTGATACATATTCAACAAACTCAAGCGACGTCATTTCAAAGTGCGGCAGAAGCTACCGTGCAAAATGGACTGCTAAGCAGATCCTTGTTAAAGTAGCAGAACTGCTTTATGACAACACCAAAGACGGTAACAACGTTTTCCGTAAGCTTGTTATCGGTGACTTTAACCTTGGTACAATCCTCGGCGGTGTTATCAGCAACCTTGCAGGCAGCTCCGATATCTTTGATATCCTCAAGGATACCCTCGGCATGTGGGACAACTATCAGAATGACCTTGCTTACAACGTAGTAGCAAACCTTATCTTCACAAACACAAAGTGGTGGGACGAAGAGACTCTTAACTACTACAAGCAAACAGACAGCAACGGTAATCTTAAAAACTGGAACTTCGATGACAGACTCTTTGAGGCTCTCAGCACACAGCTCATGCAGAAGATCAACGCTGAAATTACTTATACTGAGGCAGATCAGGCTGAAGGCATTGCACTGGATTCTTCAAAGACCCGTTTTGCAAAGCTCAAAGCTTATGCAGAAGATAACGGCATCGCGTTCACAGAAGAAAACACTGCAGATATCGTAGCAGGTTACAACGCTGCAAACGGTACAACTTGGGATCCTAATCTCTACTATGTACTTGAAGACGGCGACGAGCAGGGCGACGTTCGCCTGTTCCGTTACGGTACAGACAAGCTCGTTATCAACAAGACTGACAACCTTCTTCAGATTGCTTATTCCGCAGCTAAGCTCGCATGGAACACAGCACTCAAGGATACACTCGGCCTTGTTCACGTTAACTACTCTAACGAAGACGATACTGAAAATACTCACGGCTCAAACTTCGATAACCACTATTATCTGTGGCGTTCCAATAAATACGGCTGGTCAACAGCTAACAAGGGCGCTGACATGTATGATAAGGTTGACGAGTGGATTGCTGAAATCGCACCGAATTACGATATGTCAGCAGCCGATATGAAAGAGTACATTAAGACTAACCTCACATTTGACCGCAGCATCGCTGAAGACGCTAAGGGCAACTGGAGAGACATCAAGTCCAAGTCACTCTTCGTTAAGCTTCGTTACAGCCCGATGGCTGACTACTACTTTAATGTACAGACCGGTCCTATCAACCTTTACTTTGAGCAGACAGGCACAAAGGAAATTGACGAATTCATCACATCAGCATTTGATAATGACGCATATTCATCAATTCCTGCAGCTCTCAACGACCTTCTCGTTGCTGCTACAAAGGTTCTCTTCCCCGAAAGCGCTAACATCGGCTTCCAGGGCGCAGAGAGAG
Source organism: uncultured Bacteroides sp. (assembly GCA_964480285.1). Classification (GTDB taxonomy): domain Bacteria; phylum Bacillota; class Clostridia; order Oscillospirales; family Acutalibacteraceae; genus Eubacterium_R. Next base: position 8,068 of record CAYZPT010000055.1, on the reverse strand, counting down.
GCGTAGTAGGTACAGATCTTCACGTACCGAATATGGTACAGACAGGCAACCTTGACCTTACAGGTGCAAACAAGGCAGCTAACATCACAACAAGCGTTAACACACTCGTATCTAACGCTCTTGCTATGTTCGAGTATGCTGCAAATGCTGCAGACCCGTACATCTTTAACGAGTTCTATAAGAAACACAGCATTACTTATACAGGCACATGCAACCTTACAGAGGAAAACTTTGAAGAGGCTGCTATCCCGCTTGGTATTGCTTGCGTAGTACAGAACGTAAGCCTTGCTGACACAATCCACCGTGAGGACTGGGATAAGGTTAAGGACGCTGAAGGCGCAGGCTTCCTTGCACTTCAGGAATACCTCTCCTACGTACTTCCGGAAAGAGATTACAGCGGTCTTATCAATTATGATAACGACGGCATGATCGTTGCAGACTTTGACACCTGCATCCTTCCGATGGTTCGTGACGCAGTTGGCTATGTTTGCCAGGCATTCGTTCCTGTAAGAGATGGCGACGGCAACGAGTGGAACGCTTACGACTCGGCACAGCCGGGTGCTGCAGGCTTCTACACCGACGGCACTAACGACCTCTGGACTCTTGCTAACTCAGTAGTATGCTACTATGCTTCTGATTATAAGTATCCGGCAGTTAAGAACGGTGCGGCAACAACTGCACAGAGCAAGTCTGTTGCTACACTTCTCGGCGTAGCTGATTCAAGCGGTAAGTCTCTCGTTCAGCCTACAAAGACAATCTGGCAGAACTTTGACGCAGTTGCTAACAAGCTTCTCCCTGTACTCGGTAAACTCCAGTACGGTACAGACGATTATGCAGGCCAGTTCAATTCTTACGACCTGCTTTACAACGAGATTATCAAGGGTATCCTTGACATCGGACCGAACCACGGTATTACAAACTTCCTTAAGAGAGTTTACACAATCTGCTGCTCAAGCCCGATTTCAACAAAGGGTATTGATAAGCTCGTTTATGACGATATTCTTGTATCATTCGTCAACAACCTTCTCGGCCCGCGTTACGGCAAGGGTTACAATCAGGTACTTCCGACATCCAGCGAGATGAGCAACACAGCTTCACCGTTTGATTCAATGCTTCACGTAAGCAACCTTGGTAACTACAAGGGCAACGGCTCTGCAGGTACTGTTACATCAAGTAACGAACTTGGCTATCTGTCGCTCATTGTGGCTAACCTTTATGCTGCACTCGGCGGCTTCGACGGTATTAACGCTACCGGTCCTAAGGGTGCTTGGACGGCTGCTATGTTCGCTGCTACAGCAGTTAACAGCTTCATTCCTGACTTCACTCCGCAGATCGGCGCTCACAAGTTCGGCGCAACAACTGCTTCTGTAGAGAATGCATCAGTTTCAGGTCTTACTGCAGCTGCAAATCTTGATACCAACTACCTGAACATCAAGAACGGTGCAATTGGTATCAACAGAGCATACAATACAACCGGCAGAACTGACGGTAACGTTGTTCAGGATAACAGACTTTATGTTAAGGTAACAGGCATTGACGTTGCAGCTACTACTAACAGCAGCGGTACAACTCAGCCGACAACCTCACAGATCAGCCTTGCTTCCACAACAGCTAACATCGCTCCTGAGGCAACAACTAAGATTGCTATCACAGGTAAGGCTCCGTCATCAGCTGTTGGTTCAATCCTTTACACCTTTACAGTTCATTACAATGTAACTCTCGGCAACAACGGTACAGTTCTTTACAACGACCTTACCACCAAGACTTATATGTATCATACAACTGAAAAGGGCTGGGCAGAAACCGCATACAGCGGCAACACCCTTAACCAGAATACAACAACTGCTACTTACACATCAGTTAGCAGCTTCGCGTATTACACACCTAAGGACTTCATCATCCCGATGAGTAATCCTAACTCAATCAACTCCAAGTGCTTCTATATGAAGAACACCACCAACCCGCTGTTCGGTGACGGATATAAGGCTATGGACGGTATCTTCACATACGCTAAGAGCGGTACGAAGTACTATGCAGTTTCAAACGGCTCTGTTGCTTCTACACAGTCATCAGCAAGCGGCACAGATACAACTCTTGCATACGCTGCTATCGACAGAACAACAGGTGACATTCTTAACTACGACCTGTATGACTACTACTATAACGGCACATGGTACCGCGGTACTAAGAACACCAACGCTATTAACGCTACTGTTAATGACGACGGTTCAGGCGGCGGCCTCGGCGGCGGTTATATGGGTTATACAGCTACCGAAATCGGTAACCTTTCCGACACAATCAAGAACTCCGACGGTTTCTCAACCCGTCCTCACGTTGTTTGGACATTTACTGAGGCACTCGCTACAGGTTATGTAATGGGTGTTGACCGTGAAGTTGCTCGTGTTAAGGATGACGGCACAAAAGAATATATCTACAACGCAGTATTTGTTAAGCCTACAACCGGTCTTCTTCAGGGTAGCTACGGACAGAGCTCCAAGGTATCTATCTCCTGGGGTACTCCTGTTCCCGGCGTATACTTCGGCGTAGGTAAGAACAGACTTAAGAAGAATACTGCTGATGAATCTAAGGTATTCCTTAAGTACGACGGCAGTACATCACTTTCCAAGTTCTCTGATTCTGTACAGATTGATATGTTCAGAAACAACGACGAAGGTAAGACAACCTTCAATCTCTATGTAGCAGATGATACTCAGGCTGCAACACTTCAGCAGGCATATGAGGCAGACATCCAGACAATGGCGGCTTATCAGAAGTCTGACCTTCAGGATGAAAGCATCTATGACTCACTTCAGACTGCATTCCAGGAGGCTGTTGCTGAGATTTCCAAGCCTATCAACGCTACAAACGCACGTACTCTTGGTTCAACAACCATCAGAGCTGCAGTTACCAACGATTCAACCAATACCCGCGGCGACAAGGCATTCAAGCCTGTTCCGACATCAGTCAGCCTTCCTGCTAAGATGCTTGTTGAAGCAACAGAGGGTGAAGACGGTTACTGGTACAACGATGAAGACTGTCAGCTTCCGATTTACTATGCAGACGCTGCACACGCTCTTACCGATGCAGACGTAACTAACGGTAAGGACGCAACAGGTCAGGCTGTTGTTAAGGACGAAGAGACAGGTACCTGGTACATTGCTAATGCTCCTAAGTATAAGCAAGTATGGGATACTACATCCTATGATTATCCGTATCAGATTGATTCTAACGAGCAGGAGAAGAATGGCGACAATCAGCTCCTCTACAAGCAGATTCAGTACGTATACAGAGATAACGACGGTAATAAGGTTAACTCAACCGACGACCCGACTTACAAGATGCCTGAGGGCACAACAATCACAAAGCCTAACGACGGTACCGAGTATCGTTCACGTTACGAACAGCTTGACCACAACCTTTCTTATTGGATGGAGCAGGTTAAGGGTAACGTTAAGAACGCTGCTAACAGAATCGTTGAGGGCGTAAGCGAGGATCGCGAAGGTCTCAACAACGTTAACTACATCGTAGCTAACTACGAAGCAATGGTTAAGGTTGCAAAAGAGGCTGAAGCTCTCCTTACAACAGAGTGGAATCCGGTTGTTACAACTGATACAACATATCAGTATGATACAGCTTACTACACCAAGGACGGTAACGACTACAAGTATGTAGACGGCTACAAGATTGGTGACCCGATTGAGGGTACACTCTATGTTTACGAGCCGACATATTCAACAGACGCTTCTGCTGTAGAAATCAGCGAGGCTATCCGTGTATATGAGCTTTACAAGAGCAGAGCAGACGCAACTCATATCGCTTACCAGTCAGGTAACAGACTTGAGAACGAGATTGTTCACGCTTCCGGTAATGCATTCGGTGCTTACACTGCAACAACCGACGGCACAACTCACAGATTTGCTTACTCAACCAAGGATAAGTACACATCTGACGAGGTTGATAACTACACTGAGATTGCTACTACAGCATCCACAGTACGCTTCGGCGCAGTTAAGGACGGCAAGCTTGTAAACGAAGACGCAGAGGGCAACAAGGCTTACACAGACGCTTCCTGGAAGGCTTACATCGACGCACTCGGTGCAGCAGTTTATTCTGCTAAGGCTCAGGATGAAGTAAGCGAATGCTACACTGCTAAATCACATCTTATCATCGCTGAAAACAACCTTGAAGAGTTCACTGCTGAACCTGAGCCGACAGGCTACATCGTAACAGGTGCTGTTAAGGTTGCTAAGAATGCAGCAGGCACAACCTACGAGGCATTCTCAGCTGTTAAGAATGCAACAGTTAATGCTGTTGACGCAAACGGCGACGTTGTTGCAACAGCTACAACAGACGTTGAAGGCAAGTTCTCAATTGAAGTACCTTCAGATGCTGTAGCACTTAAGATTTCTAAGTACTGCGTACCTGAAAGAACAATTACACTTTCCGGCAACGAAGTTGCAGATTATCCTGTAATTCCTGTAGTAGCAGTTGACTACGACGGTTCCGGTACATTCAACGCTCCCGATAAGGCTGCATTCAACACCAAGTATGCTGCTAAGGATGACGACGCGGATCTTGACGGTTCGGGTACTCCTAACGCAGGTGATAAGGGTGTTATGACTCAGTTCAAGATCGGTGCAAGATTTACCGGCGCTTACAGCGACATGGAACTTTAATAAGTAATATTAATTACTTAATATTAACAACTTTATTAACGGGTTGCCCCGCAAGGGGCAATCCGTAGCAAGGAATAATTTGTGACAGGGCTGATGCCAATGCCTCCCTTGTGTAAAGGGAGGTGGCACGAGCGAAGTGAGTGACGGAGGGATTGTAACAACCCCTCAGCCTCGCAAGGCTCGGCAGCTCCCCTTACACAGGGGAGCCATAAGAGGCTGAATAGCTCCTGCCCACAGAGTAGTGATTTATTATGAAAAAAAGTATTTTAAGAATAATGATTACTGCCCTTTCCATTGTTTTAATTATCGCAGCAATGCCTTTTACCGCTTTAGCAGATGCTGTTCCGCTTGGTGAAGAATCTCCATTCATCAGCACGCAGTTCATCGATTCAAACAATGAAGAGGTAGACGGCAACTCACTTGCTGCAGGTCAAACATACACAGTTAATTTTGTACTGTCCGATATCTCAAGCGTTGCAATCTTCAATATGACAGCAAACTTCACCGACGATATCACTATCACTCAGGTGCGTTCAATTGCCGATGTTGAAAATTCAGGCTTTGAATACGGCGGATACAAGAAAGACGACGACAGTAACACTTTTGTTATTGTAATTTCAACAGTAAACAACACCACTTACACAGAGCTTGACGGCGACACTGTAATGGTTACCCTTACTGTTGAAGTAAACACTGACGGCGATTTTGCAGATTTCTTCGATCTCTCTACCGACAGAAATCATACATTCATCATCGCTAATCTTGAAGAGGGTAACGAAGCGGCTTACGTTTACAAGGATTGTACGCAGACGGATACCGACTTCCCGTTCCTTGATTACGATATGTCACCGTCATCATCAGTTACTGTTACAGGTGCCGTAAAGGTTGCTAAGAATGCTGCAGGTACTGCCTACGAGGCATTCTCCGCTGTTAAGAACGCAACGGTTAACGTTGTTGATTCAAACGGCGATGTTTTAGCAACAACCACAACGGATATTGAAGGTAAGTTCTCAATTGCTGCACCTTCAGGCGCCGTAGCACTTAAGATTTCCAAGTACTGCGTACCTGAAAGAACAATTACACTTTCCGGCAACGAAGTTGCGGATTATCCTGTAATCCCCGTAGTCGCTGTTGACTACGACGGTTCCGGTACATTCAACGCTCCCGATAAGGCTGCGTTCAACACCAAGTACGCCGCAAAGGACGACGACGCGGATCTTGACGGTTCGGGTACTCCTAACGCAGGCGACAAGGGTGTTATGACTCAGTTCAGTATCGGCGCAAGATTTACCGGCGCTTACAGCGATATGACACTTTAAACAGTAAAAAATCTATTTAAAAATTTGGAGGTAATTTTAAATGAGCAATTCATTTAAAAAAGTCATGGCTTGCCTTCTTGCAGTGCTTATGGTTACATTCTCTGTACCGTTCAGCGCTCTTGCAGCAGGTTATGACAACGAGCCCGACATCAGAATTCAGTTCAACGCCCTGAATGAAAATGCCGGCGACCCTGAAAGCTGGGTATCTAACATATCCGAAGGTTCAATCGACCAGAAGGGTAAAAACACAGCAGCTGACTTCTCACAGGCTGGTCTTTCATCACCTCAGCTCGCTGTAAACGGTGCTCTTGATTCAAACTTCAAGTACACCATCAAGGGTCTTACACTTGAAGCACAGGACGTTGATAACTATCTTGCAGCTCGCGGAGAAGACGAAGAGTTTGAAACTGAAAAAGCTTCTCTCGTTCCGGAAGATGTAGACAGAACAGCTCCTGATTTCAACATCGACGACTATAACTATGGTCTCCAGGCAGGCGATACTTTCACAGTAACAGTTCGTATGGACAACGTAAGCACTCTTTACGTTGCTACTAACGAAATCGCTTACTCTGACAACATTGAGCCCGTTTACGTTGTAGAAAACGGTAAGATGTCATCAAGTACACGTACTGTTAAGTTCGGTACTGCTGACCAGACAGGCTCTGACGATTCAGAAGCAGCTCCTCTTGCTGACTATGATGCACAGGCTCTTTATGAGAGCATCAACGAAGAGGAAATCGGTTCTACAATCAAGGCTGACTATGACGGTCAGATGTATATGTATTCTGAGGTAATCGGTGACGGTACTGACGAAGGCGGTACAGACTGGGCAACAGTTAACGATCCCGACGCACCTGTTCTTACTAAAGAAGACGGTACAATCGGCAACACTTATCAGAACAAGTCTGTAATGGCTACTTATATGTTCGTTCTTAAGAGCACTCCGAGCGCTGACAACCCGATTCAGTTCTGGGTTCACAACGGTAACACAGAGGGTCACTCTAAGGACGACGATACCGGCGAAGACGGATTCTCATCCTTCAACGAAGGTATGTACGAAGCAACAAGCGACGATAACCTTGCAACTTGCGCAACTTATGCACTCAACAAGTTCGCAGGCGCTCTCAAGCCGTTTGGTGCTGACGAACCGAACCCGGGTTCTTACAAGATGTCTTACATGGGCAAGAACGAGAACGTTTCTTCTCCTGAATGCCCGCACACTAACACAACAACTACACAGGAAAAACTTGTTCCTGCAGGCTGCACAACTGCCGGTTCTTACGAAGAAGTTGTTACTTGTAACGACTGCGGCGTTGAGGTTTCAAGAACACCTAAGACTATCCCTGCAACAGGTCACGACTACGTTGCAGGCACAGTAGTTGCTCCTACATGTACAGAACAGGGTTACACACCTTACACATGTAGTAAATGCGGCGACACCTACAACGGCGACTTTGTAGACGCTAAGGGTCATGCTTGGGGTGCTTGGACAGTTACTACACCTGAAGTTCCTGCAGAATGCGGTAAGGCTGGTACAACAGCTATCGAAACAAGCGTTTGTGCTAATGACAATACTCATACACAGACACGCGGCGGCGAAGAAATTCCTGCACTTACACACAACTACATTCCTACAGTTACAGAGCCTACCTGCACAGAGCAGGGTTACACAACTTACGTTTGTGAGCACTGCGGCGACACTTACACAGGCGACTTTACAGACGCTAAGGGTCACGCTTATGCAATCAGCTCAATCGATTGGGATACTCTCAACACAGAGACTGGTGCAGTAACAGCTAACTATGTATGCGCTAACGACGCTACACACGAAACAACTGGTTCTGTTCAGACAACCTCACAGGTTATCCAGCAGCAGTCAGAAGAAGATCCTGAAATCACAAGATTCACCTATGATGACGGTACATTCAGCGATTATAAGGATGTTCAGACTAAGAATCCTTCAGGTCACACAACTCATAACTACACAGTTCCTGTAAGCATTGCTTGGGACGGCGCTGACGCTACAACAGCTACAGTTACACTCAAGTGCAACAAGTGTGAAGCTACAACAAC
>CAYZPT010000054.1:9397-12547 GCA_964480285.1 uncultured Bacteroides sp. | reverse complement strand
TAACTTTTCCTCCTCGCATAGTCTTCCATTTCCTTGAGTACAAGGTTAATGTGTGATGTTCTTTTATTGATTCTGTATGCTCTGCCCTGTGCTCTCGGCTGAATTCTCTTAAGAATCGGACCGGGTGCTACGTGTGCATATGCTACATATAATCTTGTTACGTCCATATTAAAGTTATTCTCAGCATTTGCTATTGCGCTTTTGAGAACCTTTGTTACAGGCTCGCAAGCTGCTTTAGGCGTGTACTGAAGAATTGCCATTGCCTTGTCTGCGGGCTGATTTCTGATAAGGTCAAGTACAATCTGTACCTTTCTCGGAGAAATACGAACGTATGTTGCTTTTGCTTTTGCTTCCATCATAATTCTCCTTTCTCTTATTTACCAGTCTTTGAGCCGGCATGGCCTCTGAATGTTCTTGTCGGTGCGAACTCACCGAGCTTGTGTCCAACCATATCCTCTGTAACGTATACAGGAACATGTTTTCTTCCGTCGTGAACAGCAAATGTGTGACCAACGAACTCAGGGAAGATTGTTGAACTTCTTGACCAAGTCTTAATAACTTGCTTGTCGCCCTTAGCGTTAAGAGCTTCTACTTTTTTGTAAAGGCTTTCTTCGACGAAGGGGCCTTTTTTAGTACTTCTACTCATTTAATCTTCTCCTTTCCGTTTATTTGCCGTTTCTGCGGCGAACGATCATCTTGTTAGATGCTTTCTTCTTGGAACGTGTCTTATAACCGAGAGCAGGTTTACCCCAAGGTGTGCAAGGACCTGGGCGACCGATGGGTGACTTACCTTCACCACCACCGTGGGGGTGGTCATTCGGGTTCATAACAGAACCGCGGACGGTTGGTCTCCAACCCATATTGCGCTTTCTGCCTGCTTTACCGATTTTAACGTTTGCGTGGTCTGCGTTACCAACAACGCCGACTGTTGCGATGCACTCCTTAGGTACGTTGCGGAGCTCACCTGAAGGAAGTCTTAAAAGTGCATAAGGTCCTTCAAGAGCCATCAGCTGAGCGCTGTTACCTGCTGAACGGGCAAGCTGTGCGCCGTTACCGGGATAAAGCTCAACGTTGTGAACGATTGTACCTACAGGCATATTCTCAAGCGGGAGTGCGTTGCCTGTAACGATATCTACATCTGTGCCTGCGATAACAGTGTCGCCGACCTTAAGACCTTCCGGTGCTGTGATGTAGCTCTTTACACCGTCCTCATACTGAATAAGAGCAATGTGAGCTGATCTGTTAGGATCGTACTCGATTGTCTTTACAGTTGCAGGAACATCGAACTTATTACGCTTAAAGTCGATGATACGGTACTTTCTTCTGTTTCCGCCGCCTCTGTGACGGACTGTAATTCTTCCGTAGCTGTTGCGTCCTGACTTCTTATTAAGTGGCTGAAGAAGTGACTTTTCCGGAGCAACCTTTGACAAAGAAGAATAATCGATTACCGACATATTTCTCCTTGACGGAGTGGTCGGCTTGTAATTTCTAACTGCCATTATTAATCTCCTTATTACGAATAACTTTGCGAAGGGATGGCACCCTTCATACCTCATCATCCGTGATTATGTTAGGTTTGCTTCTATATAATGTTTATATATAGTCGATTACATCATATCTGCGAAGAAATCAATCTCCTTTGAATCTTCGGTAAGAGTTACGATAGCCTTCTTCCAAGACGGAGTGTAGCCAACGTTGTAACCCTGACGACGCTTTCTGCCTCTTACGTGCATTGTGTTAACCTTAGCAACCTCTGTGCCCGGGAAAACTTCCTCAACCGCCTTAGCGATTTCAATCTTGTTAGCGTCCTTTGCTACCTTGAAGGTATATTTCTTTACATAAATGCCCATCATTGATTCTTCAGTGATGATTGGCTTGAGAATAATATCCTGAGCTGCTTTCATTATGCATATACCTCCTCAATTTTCTTTGCTGCGTCCTTGAGAACGATGAATGAATCACAATTAAGGATGTCGTAAACTGAAAGTGTGTTTACTGTAGCGACCTTAACGCCCTCAATGTTGCGAGCACTCTTGTAATCCTTCTCATCTACATCTTCTGTAACGATGAGTGCTTTCTTAGCTGCTTTAATCTTGGTGAGAACCTCAACCATAGCTTTTGTCTTGATTTCCTCAAGCTCGAGCTTGTTGAGAACGATCATCTCGTCTGCAGCAACCTTGCTTGAAAGAGCTGACTTCATAGCAAGTCTCTTAACCTTCTTGTTGAGATTAACCTTATACTTTCTCGGCTTCGGACCGAGTGCGATACCGCCGTGTGTCCACTGCGGGCTTCTGATAGAACCCTGACGGGCACGGCCTGTACCCTTCTGTCTCCAAGGCTTTGCACCGCCACCGCTTACTTCTGAACGAGTGAGAGTGGACTGTGTGCCCTGGCGCTGATTTGCAAGGTAACTTACTACTGCAAGGTGCATTGCATTTGCGTTTGGTGTGATACCGAATACGCTATCAGCAAGTTCTAATTTGGAAGTTTTTCTGCCTTCCTGGTTAATAACCTGAACCTGTGCCATACTTATCTCTCCTTTCGTTATGCTTTAACTGCGTCTGCGATGACAACAATTCCGCCCTTAGGACCTGGGATTGCGCCCTTGATTGCGATAAGATTGTTTTCTGCGTCAATCTTAACAACCTTGAGGTTCTGAACTGTTACTGTTTCGTGACCGTAGTGACCTGCCATCTTCTTGCCCTTGAATACTCTTGAAGGACTTGAGCAAGCACCGAGTGAACCCTGGTGACGGTGGTTAGGACCTGTACCGTGGCTCATTCTGAGTCTTGAGAAATTCCAACGCTTGATTGCACCAGCGGTACCGTGACCCTTGCTTGTGCCCTTAACGTCTACAATCTCGCCTGCCTCAAATGTGTCTGCCTTAACGATGTCGCCTACATTGATGTCAGCGATGTTCTCAAGACGGAACTCTTTGAGTGTTTTCTTCGGAGCAACGTCTGCTTTGTCGAAGTGACCCTTCATTGGCTTGTTGACTCTGCTGACCTTAACATCGCCGAAACCAACCTGGATTGCTTCGTAGCCGTCGTTCTCCATTGTCTTCTTCTGGGTTACGGCCACGCCCGTGGAGTGCAGCGAATCCAAAAACCGCTTTAGCGTCAGCGAGGTTTCGGGGCCGGTTTCAATGGC
>CAYZPT010000054.1:0-9387 GCA_964480285.1 uncultured Bacteroides sp. | reverse complement strand
TCGTAGCCGTCGTTCTCCATTGTCTTCTTCTGGGTAACTACGCATGGACCAGCCTCTACAACTGTTACAGGAACTGCGTTGCCTGCTTCGTCGAAGATCTGAGTCATGCCGATTTTCTTACCGATAAGACCTTTCTTCATGTTTTATTCCTCCTTTGGTTATTGGTTGGGTTGCCCCAACATGACCTCAGCCGATAATCGATTAAAGTTTGATTTCGATATCTACGCCGGCTGGGAGCTCAAGACTTGTCAGAGCCTCAACAGTTTTGTTTGAAGGTCTGAGAATGTCGATGAGTCTTTTGTGTGTTCTCTGCTCAAACTGTTCACGGCTGTCCTTGTACTTGTGTACAGCGCGAAGGATTGTTACCTTCTCGATTTCTGTAGGAAGCGGGATAGGACCGCTAACCTGTGCGCCGGTTCTCTTTGCAGTTTCAACAATTTTCTCTGCAGCCTGATCAACGAGTGAGTGATCGTAGCCTTTGAGACGAATTCTGATTTTTACCTTACTTGCTGCCATTTGATTTTCCTCCATGAAAATTTTGTGGTGCGAGTTTCCAAACATTTGTTACCACGAAGCCGCGTGTTTCATCGGCCCCTATTAATTAAACCGAATGAATTTCATTCGGACGCGGTAGTCTGACGTTGTGGCGTTCGCAAGTCACCTCAAGTCAGTAGTTTGAAATAGTTTCGCCCGGTTTTAAATCGGACATACTCCGCCGAAATTCCCGTCTGGGTTATCGAAAGCATCAGTCACTTTCGGACGCAACCTCCGGCATCCAGCCTTGTCGTACTCGAACCCAGCAAGGTTTAACCCGTTTCTTTTCCACAAATACTGCGTTGAAACGTCTTGCAAGGCGTCAGCCTTGCTTCGCCGCTTCGCCTTGTTTTTTCAAAAAATCAACAAGGTTAAACTGCGAAGCACCTCGAATTGTTATAGTTTGCATTTGATTTGACATTTCTTTGTTGAAGGCATACTGGCGTATGACAAGACAAAAAGTGTCAAAAAAAATGTGAAATATGCAATTTGAGGCTTACTCGGTTCGAGTGCGACAAGGCAGCGCATATCTGGTTGTGCTGTTCTTATATATATTATATTAATATACATATCGCAACACGCTCGGCTATTATATTATAATAAAAGTCCGTTGTCAAGCGTTTTTTGCAAAAAAATCCAAAAAATTTTCAAAATATTTTTTCGTTCTATTCTACAAAAAACGATTTCAAAATTCGTTAAAAATGCACAAACACAAAATCTTTCGATATCTGGAGTGAATTCTCGCTCACACCACAATATGTAGTTGAAAAGAGATAACGCAGAATTGCATACTGAAATAATACATTATTATATACAATATATTACTTCGTCCTTAACCTGCAAAACTGCGTTCCGATTTTAAAAATTATTTTATATTTTTTGACGCTTTAAGCATTGTGTCAGCAAAAACGGCGTAACCTTTTTCGGGCTGATTGATAACAACGTGCGTAAGCGCGCCGACGAGTTTGCCGTTCTGAATCAACGGACTGCCACTCATTCCCTGCACAATACCGCCTGTTTTTTTGAGCAATTCTTTGTCCGTAACTTTTAGCACAATATCTTTTTGTTCGCTGTCACCTCGATACTTAACACGTGTGATTTCCACATCGTAGAGCTGCGGCTTACCGGAATCGACAGTTGAGAGAATCTGTGCCATGCCGCGCGTAATCTCCTGACGCGGAGCAATTTCATAAGGCTTTGCGGTGTCGCTGACTTTTGAGTAAGCGCCATACAGTCCGCACTCGCGGTTGTCGAGAAGCTGACCGATTATATCATCCTTAAACTCGCAGGACAGCGAACCCGTCGCTCCATTCTTTGCTTTGTGCACGCGCGTAATATCGGCTTTGACAGCCTCGCCCTCAAGTAGCGGCATAATCTCATTTGTATCAATATCATTGACTTGATGTCCGAGCGCGGCGAACGTGCCCTGCTCTTTATTATAAAATGTTATAGTACCTATACCGGCAGTCGAATCGCGCACCCACAAGCCGGCTTTATAGCAACCCTCGCGCTCGGAGAACACCGGCTTAACCGTAAAAGCACGGTATCTGCCGTCTCTGTTAACACGGATTTTGTAATCGCCGCCGTTGTTGTCGCCAAGGATTTCCGACACTTCGGATGACGAAAGCACCGCTATATTATTAATAGATACAATTATATCCCCTACCCTGATACCTGCATCCTCGGCAGGGTTAACCTTTTTGCCGCCTGCGCTCACGTCCTGAGTACCGACAACTATAACACCGTTAGTATACAGTTTAATACCGAACACCTCGCCGCTGACATAAACCTTTTTTGCCTGCGAACGTGTAACGCTCACAGTTTTCACCGGCACTACGCCGAGAAGTTTGACGTCTCTGCGCGATGTGCTGCTGCTCTGGTAATTCACCGTCCGTGTTTTACTGTCATCTTTTAATGTATACAGTACGGTAAATGCTCCGTCATTCTGACCGAAGGTTGTGACCTCTGCCGGCACAAGCCACTGTCCCGCCACTACAAAAGCAAAAATTACGGCGCACAACACCGCAAGGAATAAATCAAAAACACGAATTGCTTTTTTCATAATCTCACCCATATTATTGTGCGCGAATACTTTATTTTTAAACATATACAATAGTATAAAAGATGCAAAATTGCCGCAGGCTTGATGCCTGCGGCAATTTTAAAATGATTTGTTATACGCTTTTCAAAGCCTTTAAAACCACTGCTTTTCGTTAACGACATATGTATTATAAAATTCAGCGTCGTTCTTTGTGAGGTAAATAATACCCTCAATGATGCCAATGATACCCATAACCGTTGCACCGATACCAAAGGTGAACAGTGAAACGAGCAGCATAATAATCGCCGACGTTGTGTAGCCAAGGTAGAACTTGTGCACGCCGAACACGCCGAGGAAGATTGCAAGCAGACCTGCTGTCAGCTTATCCTTTGCGTCTGCAGGCTGTGCGCCGTAAACCGGCTGCTGATTGTACTGATACTGGTACTGATTATAATTCTGCTGTGCGTCGTACTGCGGCTGCGGAGGCACCTGCTGATAATCCTGCTGTGGCGGTGCCTGCTGGTACTGTGGCTGTTCGTTGTTCTGAAATGCGTTATCCTGCTGCGGATTGTAGTTATTGTTGAATTCGTCCATTATATTCTCCCGAAACCGTAATTAGATTGAAACCTCGTGTGCAACGTTGTAAAGATCCATATCGATAGTCTTTTTCATATTGAGTGCTTCAAAGATATCGAAGTCGAGGATCTCTTCTTTCTGTGCTGCAACAACGCGGTTGCCGATATCCTTCATAAGCAGCTTAACGGCATAGTTACCCATACGGGTTGCCATAATTCTGTCCTTAGCGGTCGGATAACCGCCGCGCTGTGTGTGGCCAAGAACAGTCGCTCTTGATTCAACGCCTGTCTTTGACTCAATTTCCGCTGCAAGTGCCTTAACGTCAACACCAACACCCTCTGCAGTGAGAATGATAAAGTGCTTCTTCTCGGCACGCTGAGTCTTTTTCATACGCTCGATAACGTGCTTTTCGATATCAAACGGAACCTCAGGGATGAGAATTGCAGACGCGCCGCAAGCAATACCCGAATTAAGAGCAAGATAACCTGCATGACGTCCCATAACCTCGATAACCGAACATCTGTCGTGGCTCTCCGTGGTGTCACGGATACGGTCAACAAGCTCTGTGATCGTATTAAGGCATGTGTCATAACCGATTGTGTAGTCACAGCAAGCGATATCGTTGTCGATAGTGCCGGGAATACCTACGCACGGAATGCCTCTCTCGCTGAGATCACGTGCACCGCGGAAAGAACCGTCGCCGCCGATGACAACAACGCCTTCGATGCCCTTCTCCTGACAGGTGCGGATAGCCTTGCGCATACCTTCCTCGGTTGCAAACTCAGCACACCTTGCGGTGTAAAGAATTGTACCGCCTCTGTTGATGATATCTGATACGGAGCGAATATCCATCTCGATAAAATCGCCGTTGATAAGACCATTATAACCTCTTACAACGCCGTAAACCTTCATACCATTTTCACAAGCGGTTCTTACAACTGCTCTGACAGCCGCGTTCATACCCGGTGCGTCGCCGCCGCTGGTGAGTACTGCAATAGTTTTCATATCTATAATCTCCTAAATACTCTATAATATTTCAATAAATTATATAATAAATGTCAAACGTTGTCAATATATAACAGCAACATTTTTATCGCCCAGAATACGTCTGATTTCGCCGAGCATAGTGTCATTAATACTGACACTGCTTGCGTGCGGCAGGCGATGATACTTCTTTTCGTCAAGATAGTAGAAATACAGCGGAACATCACCGTCAAATATTGACAGTATGGTATTGACCTTTTCAAGCCGCGGATCATCTTTGCTGTCGAACTTTAAATAAAGTCCTCTGCGCTTGCTCTTTTTAACGGCGGTTTTTTGTTGTGCAGGTATTGCCGCTCCCGGTTTGAAAACAGTATTTACAAGGATTTTTGCATCCTTTTCGTCCTCCACTGACAATGTTCCCGACACTGCTATAACTTCGCCGTTAACCACAAGCGACTCATACTGCGAAAACACTTTAGGGAACAGAACAATCTCAACCGTGCCGTACAGATCCTCAAGCGTTACAAACGCCATATTAGCCTTATTTGCGCGCGTCTGCTTGATTGTGATATGCGTGATTATGCCGCACAGCGTAACTGTTTCGCCCGACTTATCATTTGCTGCTTCAAGCACTTCAAACGTGTGAACACAGCCGGCGCTTGCGATATAATCCTCATACTTATCCATCGGATGCCCGGAAAGATAGAGCCCTGTCATATCTTTTTCCATCTGAAGAAGCTCGTTTTTAGGGAACTCGTCAACCTCGGGCAATGTGAATTCAATACCAAAATCGTCGCTGAGGTCGAAAAAACCAACCTGCCCATACATAGTTTTACGCCGCTTCTCTTCAATATTCGCAACAAGCACAGGAAGCCCCTGCAGCATCTGCCGCCTGTTTGCGCCAAGGTTGTCAAGCGCACCGCAGCGGATAAGCGACTCAACAGCACGGCGGTTAAAACGTCCGCTCTGCATTCTGTCGCAAAAGTCAAACAGGCTTTCAAAATCGCCGTTTTTGCGCTCGGCGATAATTTCCTCAATAAAATCGTTGCCGAGATTCTTGATACCGAGCAGACCGTAATTAATCACCTTGCCGTTAGCGGTAAAGCCTTTCATCGAAGTGTTGATGTTTGGCGGTGCAAGGCGCAGACCGAGACGCTTACACTCGGCAATATATCGCGCAACCTTGTTAGATGAATCGAGCACCGATGTCAACAGCGCCGCCATAAACTCGGCTGGATAATATGTTTTAAGGTACGCACAGCGGTACGCCACAAGCGCATAGCAAGCAGCGTGAGATTTGTTAAAAGCGTATGAAGCAAAATCGGTCATCTTGTCAAAAATACCGTTTGCCGTTTTGAAATCAATGCCGTTTTTTGCGCAGCCTTCAATAAAAGTAGTGCGCTCCTGCTCCATAACGTCGTGCTTCTTTTTACTCATCGCACGGCGCACAACGTCCGCCCTGCCGTAAGAGTATCCGGCGAGTGAGCGGAATATCTGCATGACCTGCTCCTGATAAACCATACAACCGTAAGTATTCTTGAGTATAGGCTCAAGGAGAGGTGTTTCATATTTTATATTACTCTGATTTTTTGAATTTGCCACAAAGGTGTCAATCTGACTTGCAGGACCGGGACGGTAAAGCGAGGTTGCAGCGATTAAGTCCTCAAGCGCTTTTGGCTTAAGGTTCATCAGCATTTGCTTCATACCGCTTGACTCAAACTGGAAGATGCCCTCGGTCTGCCCTTTGGCGAACAGCTTGTACACCTTTGCGTCATCAATCGGAATACTGTTTATATCAACGTCTGCAGCCTTTGCCGCATCATCAATAACAGTAAGCGTGCGAAGCCCGAGGAAGTCCATTTTAAGCAGACCGAGTTCCTCGAGAGTAGTCATAATGTACTGCGTTACGACGAGTCCGTCGTTCGTCGCGAGCGGCACATAGCTCGACACAGGGTCGTGCGTAATGACCACGCCTGCAGCGTGCGTTGAGGTATTACGCGGCATACCTTCAACCTGACGTGCAGTCTGAATTAGCTTGTTAACCTCGTCATTCTCCTCCATTGCGCGGCGGAGCTCGACACTCTTGTTGACAGCGTTGTCAATAGTGATTTTCCAATCATTCGGTACAAGCTTTGCCACTGCGTCAACGGCAGAATACGGCATACCCATTGCACGTCCGACATCGCGGATTGCAGCGCGCGTCTGCAGTGTACCGAAGGTCACAATCTGCGCAACATGGTCGGCACCGTATTTTTCGGTAACATAGTCGATAACCTCCTGCCGCCTTTCGTAGCAGAAGTCAATATCGAAGTCGGGCATGGACACACGCTCGGGGTTGAGGAATCGCTCAAAAATCAGGTCGTATTTCATCGGATCAAGGTCGGTAATACCGATGCAATACGCCGCAAGTGATCCGGCACCCGAGCCTCTGCCGGGACCGACAGGGATATCCTTGCTTTTTGCAAAACGCACAAAATCCTGGACTATCAGATAATAGTCCGTATAGCCCATCTTGTTTACGGTTTCAAGCTCGTACTCCAGACGTTCTTTAAACTCATCCGGCACATCGTTGCCATAGCGTTTGTAAAGTCCCTTATAGCACAGCTTTCTGAAATATTCAAAGTGGTCCATATTGTCCGGCGTTTCAAAGTACGGGAGCTTTGTATTGCCAAACTCGAAGTCGAAGTTGCACATTTCGGCAATCTTCGCCGTGTTATCGATAGCTTCGGGCATATCGGGGAAAAGCGAGCGCATTTCGTCCTCGCTTTTGAGGTAAAACTCATTGCTGTGGAACTCAAGCCCCGTATCCTCGCCGAGCGTTTTGTTTGTGGCAATGCAGATAAGCACCTGCTGAATGTCGCTGTCCTCCTGCATGACGTAATGCACATCGTTAGTGGCGACAATCGGAATGCCTGTATCTGCATGAAGTCTGCGTATGCCGTCAATCACGGTTTTCTGTTCCTGCAGACCGTGATCCTGAAGCTCGAGGTAGTAATTGTTTTCGCCGAAAACGTCCTGATACCACAGTGCGGCACGCTTTGCACCCTCGTAGTCCTTGCGCAGCAGATTCTGCGGAATTTCTCCTGCAAGGCAGGCGGACAGACATACGAGCCCGTCGCTGTATTTTTCAAGCAAATCGCGGTCAATACGCGGTTTGAAGTAAAAACCCTCCGTAAACGCGAGGGAAACCATTTTAATCAGATTTTTGTAACCTGTTTCGTTCTTTGCAAGCAGGATAAGGTGGTTGTACTCCTTGTCGAGCATCTTATCCTTGTCAAAACGCGTGCGAGGCGCGACGTAAACCTCACAACCGATAATCGGTTTTATACCCTCTTTTTTGCATGCACGGTAAAAATCCACGGCACCGTACATATTGCCGTGGTCGGTAATCGCAAGCGTGGTCATACCCAACTCTTTTGCACGACTGATAAGCCTGTCAAGACGGCAGGCACCGTCAAGCAGGCTGAACTGCGTGTGTAGATGGAGATGGGTAAACATAGGTTTCTCCTTTTAGTTGAAACAGGCTTAAGGTCAAAAGCCAAAGCTCAAGACTATAATTCCTCTGCTATTTTTATAATGCGTTGTAATCTGTGATTTGCACCGCTGCGGGAGATTGGTGGGTTGAACTGTGCTGCGAGCTCGGAGAGCGAGAGATCGGGATTTTCGAGCCTGATTTCCGCCATTTCGCGTAGCTGCGGTGGGAGTGAATCAAGTCCCTTTTTCTTTTGTATTTTCATAATTGCTGCAATCTGAGGTGATGCTGCATTGACCGTCTTTTCGATATTTGCCGTTTCACAATTCGCCTTGCGGTTAGCGGCGTTACGGATTTCCTTAACAATTTTGATATTCATCATATCGAACATCGCGGATGATGCACCCATAATGTAAAGGCAGTCCTCAATTGATTCGCTGTCCTTGAAGTAGATTATGTGATAACCCTTGCGCTGTACGAGTTTGGGCGAAAGGTCGCTCTCCGCAAACAGTGTCATTAAGCTCTTCGTAAGGTTAAGAAAAGCAACCGAGAATTCGAGGTGATAATCCTTTTCAGGGCTTGAAACTGTTCCGCAGCTGAGAAACACACCTGCAAGAAAAGCGTTCTGGCATTGTTGACAATCAAAATTTGACAGATTGATTTTAAGGCTCGTTTCATGCTCTGAATGCGCAAAATAATTAAACATCCTTGATGCCGTGTTTTTGTCCTTAATATCAACTGTAAAGCTCCTGCCCGACGGCGAAACATTAACGCTACAGTCGATGTTCAGCAATTCCTTGAGCAGTTTTTTATACAGTATGATGATGTTTTCATTCTCGCTCTGGAAGGTCATCCGCTTTGCGGAAAAGCACTTAGAAAACAGAGCCATTCCGTACAGAAGGCTCTTTTTACAACAACGTTTGTCATATTCAATTTCCACAAGCTCATTTTTAACCTGAGATGAGAATGACATTTTGTTTTCTATCTTCTTTCAATATCGCGGTGGTTAACGGTTACGTTATCCCAGCGACGCTTAAAATATTTGTAAAGTGATTCGGCAAACGCAACACTGCGGTGGTTACCGCCTGTACAGCCGATAGCAATAACAACCTGACTCTTGCCCTCTTTTATGTACAGCGGATTGAGAAAATCAAGCAGGTCTTTCAGCTTATCAAGCAGCTTATGCGCCTCATCAAAACTGAAAACATAGTTATACACTTCCTCATCCAGACCCGTTTTTGAGCGCAGCGCCTCAACCCAATACGGATTGGGCAGGCAACGCACATCAAGAACAAAATCGGCGTCAGTCGGTATACCGTGCTTAAAGCCGAACGACATAACGTTGATATTCATAATATCCTTGTCATCGCCGATAAGTATCTGCGTAAGCCTCTGGCGAAGCTGCGTGTTGCTCAAATCAGAAGTGTCTATAACAAAATCAGCGCTCTGGCGGATAGGTTTGAGCATCTCTTTTTCATATGATAGCGCTTCTTCAATCCTACCACCGAACTTGTCCGCAAACGGGTGCTTGCGGCGTGTAAGCTTGTAGCGCTTGAGCGCTTCAGGCGTTTTTATGTCAAGGAAGATAATTTTTACCGAGTAATCAATACTGTCCTTAAGCCTTTCAACCGCATCGGTGAATGCAGTGAAAACGCCCTTTGAACGCACATCGGATACGATTGCAATTTTGTTATAATCGTCAGAACTTTCAATAAGCCCGATTAATGTGGAAATAAGCCCTGCAGGCATATTATCAATGCAGTAATAACCTGCATCCTCC
>CAYZPT010000053.1:0-12764 GCA_964480285.1 uncultured Bacteroides sp. | reverse complement strand
CGGTAAACTTATCTTTGACGGCGAAACGGAAAAACCGGTGACATTTGCCGACGCGGTAGGTGATTCGCTTGTCGCAGCCAAAAAGTCGGCAGATCCGTGGAAAAAGGGCGGTTTTGTAGTTAAAGGCACCGGTAGCAGCGCACAGCTTGGCGATGTCAGAAATCTTAAAAAAGGTGACAGATTCAGCTTTGAAGTCAGCGGACACGGCACTTATAATTACAAAATAACGAGCGTTTCGAGCGGTATGAGGGATGAGAATATCAGCGCTTTCACAGAGGGAAAGAGCAAGGATAAAAACCTTTTCATCTGCCGTTCTTACAATGATTTTGCTTCTGACGGCAAAACGAAACTTTACGTTGTATATGCCGCCCGGCAGATTGGAGGCGGCAATGGATAATTATCTTGTAAAACGCATATCGTGCATAGTGCTGTCGCTATTGTTGACTCTGTCGCTCGCAGTTTCATTTTTCAGTCTGACAGGAGTTTTACTCCTCAGAAACAGCAGTTTTATGCTATCAAAAATCGAAACGTACACAGAACAGTTCAAGCAGGTAATTGATTCTGAAATAATTGCTGAAACTGACGGTGAAGCATTGCCTGCCGAGTATTTGGCTCAGGCAGTTGACGAAGGCGCGATGGAGTATATCCTTTCCGTCACGGCGAAGAATGCGGCGCACGGTAACGCAAACGACTTTTCATTTGACAGTACGCTTTACAGCAGGATATATGCAAATCTGATTAATATTGCCAAAACTCAGGGAATTAAGGTATCCGACGCAGAGCTTGCCGATCTTGCTTCGCTTGAAGTTGATGTTGTCAGCAGCGTTATGTCGCAGGTCGACACAAAAGATGTTTTATATATCAGTCTGTTTCGCAGCAGGATTGCGGGGATAATAGTGCTTGCAGGTGCTGTAACCGCCGCAGGAGCAGTCATTCTGATTACCGTTATTAACAGTGGCAGACACAGAAAAAACAGCTATATCGGTATGGGCTTTGCATGCGCAGGATTCGTTGATATTTCCGCTTCGGTTGCAATGCTTTTGACCGGCTTTGGTGAAAACACCCGTTTTTGCACAAACTCTGCGCTCAACAGTGCGGCTGCAGATGCGTTAAAGTCCGTTGTTCTGCTCCAGATAGTGTTCGGCATTGTGTTTGTGATTATCGGTTATGCGGTGCTCGCACTTAACTACCGCTATTTCAGCAGGAAGAATGACAACGTCAAACGCGAGAACGAAGTAAAAGAAAAAATGCGCGCGGATTATATGCGCCACTATGAAAGCAAAAAAACTCCGCGTCCCGAGCCTGTTGCAGGCGAGCGCGAAGAGATGAAGATAGACTTCTGATAATTTAAACCTCCCTTGTGAAAACAAGGGAGGCATTTTTTACTGTTCGGTAGATTCTTCGGTTGCCGTAGTAGTTTCTTTTGTATTATCGGTTGTTTCTTCCTGCCACGGATACTTGGCTTTTTGCTCCTCAAATTCCTCATATGTTTCTGCAAAGTGGAATTTCTGATTCAGGTCGGAGAAGAAGAACATATACTTTGTGTCGGGTGCGTTGACAACCGAATCAATTATAACTTCGCCCGAGTTTGTGATAGGTCCTGCCGGAAGTCCGGGGCAGCGGTAGGTGTAGTATGCGTCGTAAACCTCCTGCGAGAATCCGTAAGTGTCGCGCAGTTCTTTTGCATAGAAGTATGTAACGTCGGATTCAAGTTTTGTGCCGTCATTCAGTCGGTTGATGAATACGGATGCGATATTCTTTGCGGAGCTGTTGCCGAGCGCTTCCTCCTGAACAACAGATGCGAGGGTGATTAGCTCAAACATTGTCATACCCTTGTCCTCGCAGTACTTTGTCATCTCCGGCGTTATGCGCTCATCGAATGCGTCAAGCATTGCAATTACAACGTTTTTAGGCTCTGCATTCTTTGGCAGATCGTATGTAGCAGGGAAGAGGAAGCCTTCAAGCTGATACGCAATCAGCTTGTTGTCGGGAACGGTTTCAAGGAAGTCAAAGTCATAGCCGTCCTTACTCTTGCACGCTTCAAGGAATGCGTCCGCCTTGCAAATTTTGTTATCCTCAAGTATCTTTGCAATTTCCATACAGTTTGTGCCTTCGGGGATAACAACCTTGATGCCCTCGTGCGAAACATCGGGTTTCTGCAGTTTCTTTGCAATCTCGTCGTAAGACATATCGGCAGTGAGTTTGTATTCGCCGTTGACGTACTTGAAGTCGGGATAGTGTTTGCTCATCCAGTTTGTCCACAGTGCGTCGGATATTACAATTTTGTTGTTGTAGAGCTTTTTGCCGATTTCATACTCGTAATCGCTCTTTGTTATTTCAAGAGTGTACTCGGTTGCAGGTTGTTTGTTGCCCTCGATATCGTTTTTGGCAAGCAGATAAACGTAACCGCCTGCAATTGCCGCGGCGCATATCAGAATAACGATAATTAATAAGGTTGCAAAGCCGCCTTTTTTCTTCTTTTTCTTATCCTTAGCCATACTTACTCCTTTACCATCGGCAGATGTTCAATCCCGATGTCAAATATTGTTTCTTCACCCGTAGGCTTAAATCCAAGCTTGTCGTAAAACGGCACTGCGTGCAGCTGTGCGTCAACGTATATCTTTTTTATGCCCTTATCTTCGGCGCTGCGGCACAAAAATTCAACAAGTTTTTTGCCCTCGCCGGTGCCGCGTTTTTCAGGCAAAACGGCAATCCTGCCGATTTTAACGCCGTCCTTGTACTGAATTATCCTGCCGGCGGCGTATGGCATTCTGCTTTCGGGGTCAACGCTCAACGCAAAGCGCGTGGTGTCAAGCGCGTCGTATTCGTCAAGCAGAGCTTCGCCTTGCGCGTGTTGCTCCTGAAAAAATACTATGTACCGTATTTCCTCTACAGACTTGAACATTTCTGTTGCGCAATCTTCAAATAACGTAATCATATTGCCATTATACCATAAGATAACGAAAAATCAACTTTATATTTGACTTGAAGATGTATATACTCTATAATTGAGAATGGAAAATGGAGAATGGAGAATGTCAGTTACTCGTTTCGCTCAAACAATAAACGGGCTGTCGGGGTGCCAGCCCCTACAATCAGGTGTGGACAGCGTCCACCGTTAATTCTCAATTCTCAACTCTCAATTCTCAATTCAAGAAAACGACTATGATTTACAACATTGCCAACCTGACCGTTAAAATTGAAAACTGCGGCGGCAGAACGCTTGAGCAGGCGAAGCCGTATCTTGCCGAAAATCAAAGCGATGAGCAGAATGTTGACATCGTTATTAATGTCGACGAAATGCGTGTTGCAGACGCTGTTAAAGAGCATCCTGAGCTCTCTGCTCCCGACTGGGATTATATGATTTCCGGCAACGATTTTTATGTGGGTTTGCTGCGCTTTGACGGCATACTTCTGCACGCTTCATGCGTTGTTGTGGACGGCGTGGCTTATGCATTTTCAGCGGACAGCGGCGTTGGCAAGTCAACTCACACAAAGCTGTGGCTTGACAAGTTCGGCGAAAGGGCGTATATCCTCAACGACGACAAGCCTGCAATCAGGCTGATTGACGGCAAACTCTACGCCTGCGGCACTCCGTGGAGCGGCAAGTACGATATTTCCGTTCCCGGGATTGTACCGCTCGGAGCAATCTGCTTTGTTGAGCAGGACACAGTTAATCATATTGAAAAGGCGACTGTGCAGGAAGCGGTGTTCTGTATACTCTCTCAGACGCTTCGCAAGCTCGGCGAAAAGAATATGGACAGCCTGCTCAATGTGATTGAAAAAATATGCGAAAACGTACCGCTTTATAAGCTCGGCTGCGACATTTCGGATGAGGCGGCAGAACTGTCTTATAACACAATGAAGCGCACGTTCGCGGAGGTAACAGATGAATCGTAGAATAACCGCGGTATTGGCGCTTTTGCTTGCGGCGGCAATGCTTTTCGGCTGCGGCAGAGCTGGTGAAAGCAATGATCAGGATGTCACGCTGACTGAATTCAGCACATCAGCCGCTAAGCAGACAACTACCGGAAAAACGACTGTAACCTCAACGGCAAAGAATAAAAAAAGCACAACAAAAAAGGCTGAAAAAAAGTCAGACAAAAACACGAGTGAAAAAGCAAGCGTAAAAGATAAAACAACTTTAAAAGCAAAAAAGAAAACTGATGATAACAAGGCGGTCACATCAAAAAAAGCTGAGATTACAACCAAGGCTGAAAGCAGATCGACTACTGCAAAACGCAATAAAGTAAAGCCGTATGGTTCAAAAAAAGCGCGGACAACCACGCAAAAAAACAAAACCACTGCGGCAAAGCCGACAGCACATAAGCCCGAAAAAACTACAGCAGCGCCGACAAAAAGCAGGGTTGAGAAGACTAAAATCACTGTCACAATCCAGTGCAAAGAGGTGTTGTCAAACCTCGACAAGCTCAAAGAAGGGCACGAGCAATATGTGCCGAAAAGCGGATATTTTATTACAGGATGTGCCGTGGATTATGAGAAAGGCGATACAGTTTACACTGTGCTTAAACGCGTTTGCCGCGAAACCGGAATCAAGATGCGTGCCAGACGTACGGTGTACGGTATGTACATAGTCGGACTTAACGAACTTGACGAAAAGGACTGCGGCGGGACAAGCGGCTGGACGTACTATGTTGACGGCGAGTTCCCGATGGTATCAGTCGATAATTATGCGCTGAACGGCGGAGAAAATATTGAATTTAAATACGTTGTATAGAGAAAACCTCCCTTTAAGGGAGGCTTTTCTGTTTAGTAATTCTCTGCGTTAATCTCGAAGTATGCCTGCGGATGTGCGCATACAGGGCAGATTTCGGGTGCGTTTGTGCCGACTACAATGTGTCCGCAGTTACGGCACTCCCAGATTTTAACTTCGCTCTTTGCGAATACCTGCTGCATTTCAACGTTTTCAAGCAGTTTTCTGTAGCGTTCCTCGTGGTGCTTTTCGATAGCGGCAACCATGCGGAATTTAATTGCAAGTTCTTTGAAGCCCTCTTCCTCGGCTGTCTTTGCAAAACCTTCGTACATATCGGTCCACTCATAGTTTTCGCCTTCGGCGGCAGCCTTAAGGTTGTCCGCTGTTGAACCGATGCCCTCGAGCTCCTTAAACCACATCTTTGCGTGTTCCTTTTCATTGTCTGCAGTTTTGAGGAACAGCGCCGCGATTTGCTCAAAGCCTTCCTTCTTTGCCTTTGAAGCAAAATAGGTGTACTTGTTTCTCGCCTGCGATTCGCCTGCGAAAGCTGCTTCGAGATTCTTTTCTGTCTGTGTGCCTGAATATTTGTTTGCCATGTGAATTCCTCCTTTTATTGTTATACTGTTATTATTGCATTTTATTGCGCAGTTGTCAAATGATTTTCGGTTGCGCAAAGCCGATTTATATGGTATTATTATTTTACAAAAACAGTCAAAAATTCAAGGTGATATTATGAGAATACTTACAACCGAACAGATCCGCAGAGTTGAAAGCCTGTGTTTTGAACGATATTATAACGAGGCGGAATTGATGCTCAAAGCCGGCAATGCCTGTGCTGACGCGATTATTGCGCGCTACGGCGACGATCTTGTGAACGCCGATATTTCCGT
Source organism: uncultured Bacteroides sp. (assembly GCA_964480285.1). Classification (GTDB taxonomy): domain Bacteria; phylum Bacillota; class Clostridia; order Oscillospirales; family Acutalibacteraceae; genus Eubacterium_R. Next base: position 7,160 of record CAYZPT010000053.1, on the reverse strand, counting down.
CCTTTGCGGCGGCGGAAAGAATGCCGGCGACGGCTTTGTTATCGCACGCAGGCTGTTCTGCTTCGGCGCAAACGTGCAGATAGTCCTCTGTGCCGGTGAGCCGACTATTGCCGAGCCTCTCGGGTATTATAACGAGGCAGTTGACAGCCGCGTTCCGGTGGTGAATTATTCCGATGAGCACACAGTTTGCGACTTTATTGTTGACTGTATGTTCGGTATCGGTTTTCACGGTGAGCCGCGCGCTCCGTTTGACAGAATATTTAAAACAGTTGCAGAGTCCGACGCTGAGATTATTGCTATCGATACGCCGAGCGGTACGAATTCCGCCACCGGTGAAACGTGCACAAACTGCGTGAGGGCAGACTTTACAATTGCTATCTCCACGCTCAAAATGGCTCACGTTCTGCCGCCGGCAAACGCTCACTGCGGCGACGTTGAAACCGTTTATATCGGTATTCCCGAGGACTGCTATGAGGAAGAGTATATCAAAACTATCACTGAAGATGATGTGAAATCGTATTTCACAAAGCGTGACAAAAACGCCAACAAGGGCAGCTTCGGTCATCAGCTGAATATATGCGGCAGTTACACTATGTTCGGCGCGGCGGTTATAGCTTCAAACGCGGCAATCCGCAGCGGTGCAGGTCTGGTTAAACTGATGATTCCCGAGAGCGCATATCCGCTTGCCGCGGCGCATCTTACACAGCCGGTTTTTAAACCGTGCAAAGCAAATCAGCAGGGCACGTTTTCTGCAGATGTTGTTAAGGATTTTGACGCGGAAAAGGAATGGGCGGATTCCATTGTACTCGGTTGCGGTATCGGCAATAACGACGACACACGCATACTCTGCAACCATATTCTTAAAAATGCAGAATGTCCCGTAATTATTGACGCTGACGGTATAAATTGTCTGAGTCAGTGCATAAATATGATTAAGGACATTAAGGTGCCGGCAGTTCTCACGCCCCATCCCGGCGAGATGGCACGGCTCACATCAAAGACGGTTGCCGAGATACAGCAGGACAGATTAAATATTGCAAAGAATTTTGCAAGGGAGAATAAAATCGTTCTCGTATTAAAGGGCGCAAACACCGTGGTGACGGACGGAAAAAGTGTGTTTGTAAATACAACCGGCAATCCCGCGCTCGCAATGGGCGGTACAGGCGATATGCTGTCAGGTATGATCGGCGCGTTTGTTGCACAGGGAATTGAACCTTTTAACGCTGCAAAGGCGGCGGTTTACCTGCACGGCTTGTGCGGCGACCTTGCGGCTGAAAAAATCAGTATGCGCGGAGCGACCGTCAGTGATATGACAGAACTGCTCGGGGCTTTAATGTCTTTTGGCGATTGTTAATCACCAAAAGACATTACGAATGACGAATTACGAATGACGAGTTAATGGTGGACTTCGTCCACACCTATTATAATCTGGTGCGGCTGTGCCGCCCGCAATTCGTAACTCGTAACCCGTAAATCGTAATTCAAGCATTTTCTAAAGAGTTGATACATATTGAAAAAACTAATACTCTCCGTCCTTGCACTGCTGTTTCTATGCGGCTGCACAGGCGAAAAAACACCCCCTGCCACTATCACCGATACGTCGTTTGACGCGGTGTATACGACAGGGGATTTCAGTTTTAACTGCAACATAAAGTGGCAGAACAATACTGCGTACATAACTGCAACTTCAACAAATGCCGCAGGGCTTACAATCAGCTGCAACGGCAGGGAAGTGACGTTCACTAAGGGCGATATGATCAAGACGGAAAAACGTGAGAATATCGACAACACCAATCCTGCAGTGCTGCTGTGGGAGGTGTTCACCGCAATGCAAAACGGCGGCAATCATTGCACCCTCGGCACATTTACCGTAACGCAAAGCGAAGGGGAGATAAGCAGGATCGCAGTAAACAATATTGTAATTCGTAATTCGGAGTTTGGAAGTCGGAACTGAGGGTGCTGCGCACGGCTTTTATATAACGGGTGTGGCGAAGTTCTCTATATAATTCCGAATTACGAATTAAGAATAATAAACACGCCTTTCGGCAATCTGCCTGTGTTCCACAACTCTTCAAAATCGAGCCACTCATACTCGCTGTAGGTCACTGCCTTGATCTTCAATCTGCCGCTTGTGTCATCGTAGCCGTTTATCAAAAACCAGTGCCATTCGTACTCTTTGAATCTGCGGTTGCTGTGGTTAAGGCACAGAAACGGCACAGGGATTTCGCTGTCAATCTGTGCAATGATTTTCTGTTTTGCGGTTTCTGTATCTTCACTGCCCTCAACGCCTGTAAGCTCTATGCTGCTGCCGTTATCATCAAGATACTTTTTGAAACCATCAATAAAAATCGACAGCCGGTTTACACCTGCAAGCCGCGGGTGCAGATACGGCTTCATTATGTTGCCAAAGCGTGCGTATTGCGCTTTGGTTATATTATTTTTGTCAAACGGGTACAGATCTGTGCCCTTGTATCTGTCAAGATAAATGCACATCTCGCAGGCGGTTTCGGCAGCGCAGCCGCCCATGCGCATAGCAAAGCTCGGGAACCATTCCTGATTCCCGCCGTATGATGAGCCTATGTTGTAGTGTGGCAGTTCACGTTTCATAGCTTCATAGTAGCATACTTGCGTTTTGCGTGCAAGTATGCAGTTAGCCTTTAGCAGTATGCAGTTAGCAGTTGTTGGTTACTCGCGATGCTCGAACAATAATAACGGGGCGCCGAGTCGTCGCGCCTTACAATAATCCAACGGCGCACAACGTAGGGGCTGACGACTCGGCAGCCCGCAACATAATGCCCGTGCGGCGAGCACCCTAAATTCATCATTCATCATTAATAATTCATTATTATAATAAAAATTACTAAAATATATAGACATTTGCAAAAAAATATTGTATACTATTACGTGACTTATTTTGTGATTTCATTTTGAAAGGAGTAATTTAATGAAACATCCTGAAATTGTGGAGAAAATGAGTCTTGAGCAAAAAGCGGCTTTCGTGTCGGGTTATGACTACTGGCACCTTGAAGAATCAGCCGAGCTCGGACTCCCTAAAATTATGGTAACTGACGGCCCTCACGGTCTGCGTAAGCAGAATACCGACAAAAAGACCTCTAACGGCATCGGTCTGGGTAACTCAGTGCCTGCAACTTGCTTCCCGCCTGCGGCTACATCGAGCTGCTCATGGGATCCCGATCTGCTTTTCAAAGCAGGCGAGTGCATGGGTAAGGAGTGCCTTAACGAGAAGGTATCAGTTATCCTCGGCCCCGGCACAAACATCAAGCGTTCACCCGTTTGCGGACGTAACTTTGAGTATTTCAGCGAGGATCCGTATCTTGCAGGTAAGTGCTCGGCAGCCGTTATCAACGGCGTGCAGTCGATGGGCGTGGGCACATCGCTCAAGCATTTCTGCGCTAACTCGCAGGAGGCTTTCCGTATGGTAATCGACGAGGTTATCGACGAGCGCACCCTTCGCGAAACTTATCTTCCCGCATTCGAGATTGCTATTAAGGAAGCACAGCCGTGGACTGTTATGAACGCCTACAACAAGATTAACGGCGTTTACGCTTCACAGAACGGTCACACACAGCAGGAAATCGCTCGCGGCGAATGGGGCTTTGAAGGTCTTTTCGTAACCGACTGGGGCTCATCTGTTGACCGTATCCCCGGCCTTGAAAACGGCACAGATCTTGAAATGCCGACATCGGGTCCGCTTAACACTAAGAAGATTATCGCAGCTGTTCAAAGCGGCGAGCTTGACGAAAAAGTGCTTGACGAGCGTGTTGACGCAGTAGTTGACCTCATCGTTAAGTCAAAGCCGGCTCTTGAAAAAGAGCATAAGTTCGATATTAACGAGCATCACGCAATCGCTGCGGAAATTGCAGAGGGCTCAATGCAGCTTCTCAAGAATGAGGATGATGTTCTTCCGCTTAAGCCAAACGCAAAGGTTGCCGTTATCGGCGAGATGGCAGAGTCACCGCGTTTCCAGGGCGCAGGCTCATCTGTTATCAATCCTACAAGACTTGACGACGCTCTTAAAAACCTGCGTATACGCGACGTTGACGTTACATATGCACGCGGTTACGAAAAGAGCAAGGACGAGGTTAACGAGGAATTGTTTGCAGAGGCAATAACCGCCGCTAAGGACGCAGACGTTGCAATCGTATTTGCAGGTCTTACAGAGGAGTTCGAGGGCGAGGGTTACGACAGACTTTCAATTGATATGCCGAATTCTCACAACGAGCTTATCTCTAAAATCGCAGACGTTAACCCGAACACGGTTGTTGTTCTTGCAGGCGGTTCTGTAGTTCTTATGCCGTGGCTTGATAAGGTTAAAGGACTTCTCAACTCCGGTCTCGGCGGACAGGCTACCGGTATTGCAGTTGCAAAGATTCTCACCGGCGAGGTTAACCCGTCAGGTAAGACTACAGAGACTTATCCAAAATCATTCGAGGATAACCCGACCTTCGGTAACTATCCGGGCGGCCCTGTAACTTCAGAGCACAGGGAGAGCGTATTTATCGGCTACAAGTATTACGACGCTGCCGAAAAGGACGTTGTATTCCCGTTCGGTTTCGGACTTTCATACACCACATTTGAATACAGTGACATCAAAACCTCCGCTTCAAGAATCAAGGATACAGACACTGTAGATGTTTCATTCAAAATCAAAAATACAGGCGACAGAGACGGCGCCGAGGTTGCTCAGCTCTATGTAGCAGATAAGGAGAGCACCATCTTCCGTCCTAAGAAAGAACTCCGCGCTTTTGAGAAGGTATTCCTCAAAGCAGGCGAGGAGAAGGAAGTTACATTCACTCTTGACAAGAGAGCGTTTGCATTCTACAACGTTAATATCAACGACTGGTTTGTTGAGTCGGGCGACTTCGTAATCGGCGTCGGCGCTTCGTCAGACGATATCCGTATCGCTGCCCAGGTTTACGTTGAGGGCACTGTTGAGGCTGACATCCCAGATTACAGGGAAACTGCACCGAACTACTACAACAACGTTGCAGGTATCACACGCGAGGACTTCGCCGCAGTTTACGGCGAGCTTCCGTCACCTGATATTGACCCGAACAAGAAGATTGACCTTTACTGCTGTCTTAACGACGCACGTCATACCAAGTGGGGCGGCAAGATCTGCAGACTTATCGAAAAGATAATGAGCAAAGCCGGATCTGCCGAGAACGGCGACGGCAAGATGCTCGCTGCAATGGCAACGCAGATCCCGATGCGTAACTTCATCGCAATGTCTATGGGTGCGTTCTCACCGGCACAGGCAAGAGGACTGCTTAAGATTCTCAACGATGATGAGTCAACCTTCATCGGCTTCAATGCAATCTTCTGGAGACTCGGAGCAACACTCGCAAAACTCCCGCATCTGCTTAAGTCAATTTAACCTGCGCGGTAGCGCAGATTTCATCACGGAGTGATTTCATTAAATTAATTAAATCGCACGTTGTGCGATGAAATCCTCGACGTTGCCTCGGATGAAATCGTTTCACGATGAAATCTTTGCTTTGCAAAGATGTATAAAACCCACAATAGCAAAGGACTACTATTATGAAAAAATCTATCAAAAAAGTATTATGCTTCCTGCTTACGCTTGTGATGCTCGTTTCTGTTGCTTCACCTGCGTTTGCAAAAGAAAATAAAACACCTGTAATTCTCATTCACGGTCTGGGTGCAAACCCCGTTTATGAGAATGTCGGCACAAAAAATCAGGCTGAAATTGAAAATCTCGGCCTCGGCGACATTGCAACAACAATCATCAAGAATAACGAGGTTGTCAACGAAGTTGTCAAGATGATGGACCCGAAACGTAAGACCAATAAGAAAAAGCTTATCAACGGTCTTGCAAAGATTATCGGTAAGGACAATGTCCTCAACTGCACAAAGAACGGCAACGTTAAAAAGGGACAGGGCGTTATCAACTACTGGACAACTCCGCTTTCAAAGCACAAGGACTACTGGAAAGACGCCGATGTTGCAGAGGCTGCTATTGCACGTCAGCTTTGCAAAACACACGGTGCAAAGAATGTTTACTGCTTCAATTACGACTGGCGTCAGGATATTTGCAAAACTGCGAAAGACCTTAACAAGTACATAAAGGTTATCAAGAAAAAGACGAGAGCCAAAAAGGTTTCCGTTATCGGCTGTTCGCTTGGCGGCGCTGTTCTTTCCGCTTACATTGACGCTTACGCAAAGCAGAAGGACCTCAAAACCGCAGTGTTCGTTAACCCTGCAATCGGCGGCGTTGACGTTGCAAGAGCATTCGCTCTCGACCTTACAATTAACAAGAAGAGCGTTCTCAATTACCTCAAGTGTATGGAAACCGCATTCAACGGCGGCGAACTGCAGTCACTGTTTAAGGCTTTAGGCATCGTCGGCGATGTAAGAATCGGCTACCTTGCTAATTATCTCGGTAGCTTTGTTAAGGATAAGAAGAGCGTTAAATCACTGTATCTTAAGGTGCTCAAGCCGTGGATCGGCAATATCCCGTCACTCTGGGAATGCATTCCTTACAACAGCTATAATGCCGCTGTTAAAAAGATGAGCAAGATGGGATTCCTCAACAAGAAATCCGGTCTTTATAAAAAGATTAAGAGATATCACGGCGTTCAGGGCAGATTCAACAAGAACATCAAAAAGCTCAGAAAATCAGGCGTTCAGGTTGCTATTTTTGCAAGCTACGGCACAATGGGTATCCCGATTACCTCTAAGGTAAACAACCAGACTGACGCACTCATTGATACCAAGTATGCTTCTGCAGGCGCAACAGTTGCGAACTACGGCAAAAAGCTTAAGGCTAAAGGCAAGTACGTTTCACCTGACAAGGCAATCAACGCAAAGACCTGCGCACTTCCGAACAATACCTGGTTCCTCAGAGAGGTTCAGCATATGCGTTTCTACTACGGCTCAGACGCTACAAAGCTTGTTGCAAACATCGCATGCGGCAAGGTTAAGGCGAACATCAGTGCTGTAAAGAAAAAGTATAAAAAAGGTCAGTTCCTCGCAGAGAAAGACAGAAAACTCGTAACAGCGAGATAAGCAAAAAGGCTTCCTTCGGGAAGCCTTTTTTGTAGAGGCTGGCGACCCCGGCGCCCCGAACAATCGTAGGGGCGTGCTTTGCACGCCCGCATTTGCACGTCCGCGGGAGA
>CAYZPT010000052.1:0-13172 GCA_964480285.1 uncultured Bacteroides sp. | reverse complement strand
CGGGCAGAGTTGAATTGATATATGCATAATCCCTGCCGTTGATGATATCATCGTCAACATAATCGCCCCTGACAACCTTAACAGGCGTTGCGGTGTGGTCATTCTGCGTCGGGTCAATAGCATTTACATTAAGCGTAAATATGCGTGCAACAATACCACTGCCCTTAACCGTAACCTGATATGTGCCGGGTGAAGTTGAGAATGAAAACTTGCCGCTGCTGTTTGTGGTTGCCACAACGCTGTTGCCGATATAAATCTGCGCGCCGGAAATTACAGCGTCGGTATCTTCGTCCGCAATTATACCCGAAACGGGAAGTAACGCGCTCTGATTGATAACAACCTCGTAGTCCACGCTCTTATCAAGCACGGTAATAGTAAGCGAGTTGGCGATGTATTTTTCATTTTCGCTGTTGTACCAGTGAGTGTTCGCCTGGTCGTGGGTATACTTAATCGGGTAGCCCTCAACTGTTGAATCACCAGGATTTGAAGTAAGCTCAGTGCCATCGTCAAACTTGAGGGTTAACGACATATTCTGCATTATTTTTGAAATGCTGTAAAGGTAATACGGATTACCCTCGCTGTCTGTCTTCCATTCGCCGTCAGTATACCAGGTGAGTTCCGCGTCGCAGTGCGGTGTAATACTTACAAGCTCCGCCGTGTCGTAGGATTCATTAATCAGCTTAACGTAAAGCGTGCTTACGCGCGACGTATCAACAAAACCCGCGGCGTAATAATAGGTGTGCCCTGCTTCAAGGTGGTACTTTATGCAAAACTGGTACTTGCTGCCCGCGCCCTCGTATTTTTCATAATCGGGGTTGGTGTTAGAGTACGCAAGCTGCGTGTAATACCGCTGATTTATGGTGTTATCAATCGTTTTTTCAAACAGGTACGCCTCCGTCCTGTAAAGGTTGGGCGACGACGGATTGTTCGCGCTGTTTTTCATACTGTAAAACGTGTAAATACCCGACTGCTTGGGCGTGAATGCGTACCAGATTTTATCGTCGTAGCCGCTGGTTGTGTTGTCAAGCTCAATGCCGAGCATTGATTCTTCAATCTTAACGGTTTCCGCATATGCATTAACAAGACCGAAGGCAAAACCGGACACAGCTATAACAAGTACCAGTATAACGGAAATAACTTTTTTATGTTTCACAGTAATGCCTCCTTTGCAGATTAATACATTATTATTATAACAGATATTATATTTTTTGTAAAGTTATATCTATTTACAACAGGCACCGAAAAATATATAATATAAATGAAAACAAATTGCAGGAGTTACTATGAGTAAGAAAAAACGAAGTTCAAAGAATCTTAAGATCGGCACACGAATTACAATATCGGCAGTAGTCGGTATACTTGTGCCGGTAATAATACTGATTGCATTTTCGTCTGTGTTCCAGAACTTTATGGCGTCGTACTTCGGTTTTGCAACGGTTACCACAAACGAGTACTCTGCAGTAAACCAGTTGCAGTGGAGCCAGACTATTACATCTATTTCAAACGAATTGATGTCTGACAGTAACGAAAACGCAAAGGTTAAAAAAATCAATGAATTTGTAAGACCTCTTGAAAAACTCGGATCTGTTATTTTTATTGATAAAAACGGCGCGGAGTTCTACGCTACAACCAGCAAAAAAGAAGTCACAGATATTGCGTCGTCGATAGTAAATACCAATACTGACAGAAACGTAAACTACTTTGGTGAAAACGGCATGGTTATTATAAACCACGCCCAGAGTGACACAGACAAATATACAATCATAATCGCCAACAAGGATTACACGGTAAACGATGTATCAAAGCGGTTTACCCCGCAAAACATAACTCACCTGCTGTTTTCAAGAACGGGCATTCTTATTTTGCTTATTGCGAGCGTATTTATTATTGCAATTATCATAATCTCATTCATCACGTCAAAAACGATCAACAAGCCGCTGCGTGAACTGTCATACGGCGCAAACGAAATTGCCAACGGCAACCTCGACTACGTTATCGACTACGAATCAACTAATGAAATCGGCATGACGGTTAAGTCTTTTAACCATATGACCGACAGGCTAAAGCAGTCGTTAGAGCGGCAACAGACGATTGAACAGTCACGTAAAGAGATGATTGCAGGTGTTGCGCACGATCTCCGCACTCCGCTGACATCGGTAAAGGGATACGTTGAAGGTCTTATGGACGGAATTGCCAACACGCCGGAAAAGCAAAAAGTCTATCTTAAAACGATTTACACCTCAACGCTGAATATGGAGCGTTTACTCGACGAACTGCTCACAGTTTCAAGGCTTGAACTCGGGAATATCGAACTTGACTGCAAGCCGATTGACATAAACGATTTCCTTGACGACTGCGCAGAAGAACTCAAAAACGAACTGAGTCAGCACGATTTTGATTTTAAATACAACAATAACTGCGACAGCGATTTTACCGTAATGATTGACGCCGATCGCTTCAAGAGAGTGATACACAACATCATTTCAAACTCGCTGAAATATGCAAAAAAGGACGAAAAAGGTAAGATTGAGTTAAACGCGCAGACGTATCAGAAATCGGTTATCATTTCGCTTGCCGACAACGGAATAGGCATTGAGGGTGAAAACCTGACAAAGATTTTTGAAAGCTTTTACCGCGCAGATCCGGCGCGGACAAAAACGAGCGAAGGCTCGGGTATCGGACTGTCGGTTGCACGTCAGATTGTTGAACTGCACGGCGGCAAAATCTGGGCAACCGGCAAAGAAGGAAAAGGGCTGACAATACTGATATCCATGCCGAGAACGGAGGAAGAAAATGAACAGTAAAAAGATACTTATAGTCGAGGATGACGAGAGCATACTCCGCCTTGAAACCGACTACCTTGAGGCAAACGGCTTTAAAGTTGACTCTGTAACAGACGGCACTGAGGGGCTCAGAATGGCGACTGACGGAAGCTACGATCTGATAATGCTTGACATTATGCTTCCCGGCGTCAACGGTCTTGAAATTTGCAGACAAATACGCAAAACGCAAAACATACCGATTATTCTGGTAAGTGCAAAAAAAGATGATTTTGACAAAATAAAAGGGCTCGGTCTCGGCGCTGACGACTATGTTGTCAAACCGTTCAGTCCGTCCGAACTCACCGCAAGGGTAATTGCTCACATCAGCCGCTATGAACGTCTGACCGCTGTTGAAGAGGAGAAAAACAAAACCATTGAGTTTGACTCGCTCTCAATTGACACCGTATCGCGCAGAGTGTATGTGAACGGCGAAGAGATTGCTCTTACAAGCAAGGAATATGACCTGCTTGCCTATCTTGCAGAGCACCCCGACACAGTCTACAGCAAGGACGACCTTTTTGAAAAGGTATGGCAGTACGACCCGATGGGCGAAACATCTACTGTAACTGTACATGTCAACCGCATAAGAGAAAAGATTTTTGCTGTGGACAATGAATTCCCTTACATCAATACTGTGTGGGGACGCGGCTACAGATTTAACAAATGATATAAAACACTTTAATCGCAAATTGAAAGGAGTAAAAATGAAGAAAGTATTATCAATTATTCTGTCGTTAACAATGATTTTTACCGGCATCATTGCATTGCCGGCAAGTGCAAGCGCCGCTGCAAAACCCGCTGCAACAAGCATCACTTCGGTAAAAGCAAGCATAAAAGGCTTTACTGTTAAATGGAAAAAGAGAAAAGCAACGGGTTACCAGATACAGGTAAGCACAAGCGCAAAGTTTAAAAAGTCAAAAAAGTTCACTGTTAAAAAGGCTACCGTTACTTCAAAAAAGGTTACCGGACTCAAGGCAAAGAAAAAATACTATGTACGCGTGAGAGCATACATAGCAAAGAATAATAAAAAGACTTTTTCAAAGTGGAGCAGCGCTAAAAGCGTTGTTACAAAACAAAAGAAAAGCAAGAAAAAGAAGAAAAGCACAAAAAAGAGCTACGGCGTGTATATCACACCAACCGGCAAAAAATATCATTTTTCAAGTGACTGTGCCGGTCCGAACGCAACTCCGATTTCCTTATCTGAGGCGCAGAAATACTATGATCCCTGCAAAAAATGTGCAAACGGTTAATTATAAGCAAAAAAAGCGGACGTGCAAAGCACGTCCGTTTAATCATTTTATTATTCTTTTTTGTTAGAATAGGGATTCTTATTCTCATGCTCAATTTCGGGTACTGCCGCGCCCCATCTGCCGAAGATAATCATTAAATATCTGAGTAAACCGGCGATAAGCCACACCGCAAGAGTTGCCCAGAACCACACGAGTGAAAGACCGATTACAAAGTGAAGTATCAGTGTTATCCACATTGGGAGCGAGCACACCCACGATGTCACCCTAAAAATGAGGCATATAAACAGCCCGTACATAAAATCGCCGAAGCTTGTAGGTTTGTTTTTCATATCAATCACCTAACATCAATATGTCGTTGCGAGATCGCTGACTGCCTTCCTGATTTCATCTGAAAAATCGAGGTACCACTTTTTTGTGCTTTTAACATACTCGCGCTTGAATTCTTCGCTCGCACAGGTCGCACAGCGAAGGTTGTGCAGGCGGTCGGCACACTTAACGGTAAAAGCCATCTGATTTTGTTTAATTGCGCTGACATAGTCGTGCATCGGCAGATCCTCACGCTTTGTAAGCAGTCTGACAGCCTCTACAATTTCAGCGTTACCGCCGTTTTGCATAAGCTCATTCTCGGTAGCGTCGGTATCCTCAAGAAGGTCGTGAAACAGCGCCGTAATCTGATAGTCAATGCTGTGGCCCTGTGCCTTTACCATCTCGGCAACTGCAATGGGGTGTGTAATATATGCCTTGCCGCCGATACGGAACTGACCGTCGTGCTTGCGCGTTGCGTATTCAAGTGCAAGATTGTATCTCTCTGTATCGCTCATAATAAATCTCCGGGGAATGCGTGCGGACGGATTACACCTATATTATGGCAATCCGCTCCCTGTTTGTCAATTGTGATTATTCACAAAAATCAATCCAAAACAATTTTAATAAGGTTAAGCTCTTCCTCTGATAATTCAGGCTTTTCAAGCGCCTGCAGATTTTCAAGCAGCTGCGCTTTGGTACGCACACCGATTAATACTGAGGTTACGCCGTTTGAAAGCAGCCACTGAATCGCAAGCTGTGACAGCGTTTTTCCCCTGCTCTCGGCAATTTCGTATAGTTTTTTGATCTGCACAAACTGATATTCGTCAAGACCGATTTGTTTGCAGTAATCCTCCCTGCCGTAAAGGCGCGAATCCTCGGGAATACCGTTTCTGAATTTGTCTGACAGCCTGCCCTGCGCCAATGGAGAAAATGCGATTAAGCCTTTGTCTTTCTTCCTGCTTTGCTTTTTGAGACCGTTTTGCTCTACAAGTCTGTCAAGCATTGAATATCTGTTTTGATTTATAATAAACGGCACGTTGTAATCCTCGCACCTGTGGTGCATACGGTGCATTGTTTTGCCGTCGTAATTACTTAAGCCTGCGTAAAGCGACTTGCCCTGACGTATAATATCAGACAGCGCAAGTGCAGTTTCGTCAAGCGGGGTTTCCGTCGTCATACAGTGGTGGTAAAAAATATCCACATAATCAAGCCCCATACGCTGCAGCGAATCGTTAAGCGATGCCATAAGATATTTGCGTGTTCCTCCCCTGCCGCCGTAGGGGCCTTCCCACATCTCGTAACCTGCTTTTGTGGATATAATCAGTTCGTTGCGGTACGGCTTTAAGTTTTCCGCAAAGATTTTGCCGAAATTCCTTTCGGCGTCGCCGGGCTGAGGACCATAGTTATTAGCAAGATCAAAGTGCGTTACGCCCATATCAAAGGCTGTGAGAACGATATCCTTTATCTCGTCATAATCAGCGTCACAACCGAAATTCTGCCAAAGACCTAAAGAAATTTTCGGCAGTGCCAGACCGTTTGGCAGATAGTTAAACTGTTTTTTATTGTATCTGTTTTCGTTAGCGTAATACATATTTTCACCTAAAAAAATGCGCCCTTAAAAGAGCGCATTAATATTTATGCTATTGAGAAATTGTCTTTACCTACTCCGCAAAGCGGGCAAGCAAAATCATCCGGTAAATCCTCAAACGGTGTACCGGGAGCTATGCCGAGTTCAGGTGCTCCGACCTCAGGATCATACTCATAACCGCAGATGTTGCAAACATATTTATTCATAATTTCACCTCCACAAATTATCTGCTAAAGTCATTATAACAGTAATATACTTTAATGTAAAGCAAAATATTTTTGCAAAACATATACCATTTTTCGACCAAATATGATATAATGTAAAAATACACGCAAAATAACTTAATCGGATGTGATTAAATGAGTTTAAAAAACAAGGCGATTATAAGCGAGTATCTGGATGAACGGGACACTTTTGTCAGGCTCGGTGACATAGTCAGCGGAATGCTTAAAAGTAAGCTTGACGAAGCCGATATTGACATTATGGCTGTTGAGCACAGAGTTAAGGAAGAGCAGAGCCTTGAGGGCAAACTTGAGCTCAAGGGAGAAAAGTACAAAACCCTTGACGATATTACCGATATTCTCGGCGCAAGGGTTATATGCTTCTTTTCAGACGATGTTGATAAAGTTGCAGCCATAGTTGAGGATCTTTTTGATATTGACTGGGCAAATTCCGTTAACAAACGCAATCAGCTTACGCCTGAGGCATTTGGCTATCTTTCGCTTCACTACATATGCAGACTGCCGGAGGATTTTGACTGCGATGATGAGCTGAAAAACAAGAAGTTTGAGGTTCAGATTCGTTCCACGCTTCAGCATACGTGGGCGGAAATCAGCCACGACCTCGGTTACAAGAGCGAGTTCGGCGTGCCGAAGAACATTACGCGCGAACTCTCGCGTGTTGCTGGTTTGCTGGAAATCGCAGACGACCAGTTTATCAGTATACGAAACGACATTCGCAAGTACGGCGAAGAGGTTGAACAGCTGCTTGAAGAAGGTAAGCTCGGCGAGGTATTAATCGACCTTGTAACGCTTAAGCAATATCTTGAGAATAACGAAAACATCAGATCGTTCACAAACGAGTTAATTACAATGAGCGGCGCAAAACGCAGAACATTCAGCCCGGAAAGTTACATTGAGCAGCTGACATTTCTCGGCAAAAAGACCATAGGCGACATTGAAGTTATGCTATACGACAACCGCGAAAAAGCGCTGAAGCTCGCACGCCACACATTTGAGAGAAACAAGCTCAACTGGATATCAAGCAATATTTCGCTGTACTTTTTATGCCGCGCTGAGCTGCTTGATAACGGCTACAGCCTTGACGACATAACAAAGTTTATGAACCTTACGACCAAGAACCAGCGCCGCGCACAAAGGCAGGCGGAGCATCTGGTTAATATGAATTTCATTTAACAGCAAAGAAAGCTCGGATCAATCCGAGCTTTCTTTTTTATGAATTGTTTTATATGTAAGGCTGTACAGCACCGCCACAAGTAGCGCGCTCACTGTATATTTGATAATACAAATCGGCACGTTATAAACAAGGGCGCCCTGCATAATCGAGTCTATTGCAGGAAATATTCTTTCTGTAAAAGGAAATCTGTTGTGCAACGTCTGAAGCGCCTGCTGATAGTTTTGCAGTACTGCCTCTGCACTATAACCCTGATCGTTGAAATACTTATACAAAAGCGGAAGCTGAATGTACTTTGTTGTGAGCAACGATACAAACGAGGTAATAATTCCGCTGATAAATCCGCCTGTGAAAACCGCCCTTGCCGCATAGTCTTTCGGCGGCAGATCCATCATTTCGCGCCTTATTGTTTTTTTCTGAATCAAAGGAGAACTGATAAGCCGCTTTGATATGAGCCACGCAAGAACTATGAGCAGTGAATCGAGTATCACCTTGCCGGGTATGCTTGCAAGTCCGCCCGGACGAATAAAATAGTACAGCACATTTTTAAGCAGCACCACAAGTATGCCGGCAAGAGGGTGAACGGCAAGCCCTATCCAGAGTTCTGTAAAAGCCGAAAAATCAATATGTACAACCGATGGCGCGTACGGCACGCTGAACGAAAAGATATTTAATATCAGCGACAGCACAAGCCCTGCCGCAGTGAACGCAATATTGCGCAAAATCACTGATTTGCGGTTGAGCTTTTTGATTTCCTTTTCAGCCTTAAGATATTCGTTTTTATCGTCGGTAACAGGCTCGTCGATTTTAATTTCGACCTTGCCTTTGCCCTTATCGGTGTGATAATTTTCGCGGGCAATCTGCTTGTAAACGCTTTCTTTATTTCTGCTGTTTACGGGTTTGTGCCTTTGCGTTTCGGACACGCGCCAGCGCATAAATTCTTCGCGGCGCATTTTTTCCGCACGACGCATACGTTCCGACGGCATATTTCTTTCTGACGCACGGTGGTATTTACCTACACTGTAATTCTGCGGCTGAGTTGGTTTACCGTGCCTTGGTGGTTGATTGTTTGGCAAAATAAAAACTCCTTATTAATCGGCGGGGCGCCGGTGTCGTCGCCCCCTACATAATGAGGGCGGCAGATGCCGCCCTCTTGTGTTTTTTAAAGTTCTACGCCGGTTGACTCCGAGCCGCCGAATCCGCTTGACGGATCTGTTCCGCCGCCAATCGGCAGGAAGCCGTTATTCTGTGCGAATCCGCCCGAAGTTGTGATAACATCCTCTGTATTGGCGCAGACGATATTGAATTTGGGTTCTTTATAAATCTTATTCATTTGTCTACCTCCATACAGATTAGTTAACATTTACTTCAATAATATTGATAAGTTCATCTTCGGTCAATACGCCTCTGCCTACAAGTATCTTGTAATATGGACCGTTAAGAGCATAGAACTGTTCTTCTGTCAGATAATCTGCCCATTCGTCATAGGTGTAGAGTCCGTGCTTTGCAATTTCAGCCTGCATATTGGCTTCATCGTATTTCATACCTTCGCCGACTTCAAAGAATTCGAACTTGCCGGGGAAGTTTTCTTCTGCAGTTATTGAAAGCATATCCTCAACAATGAAGTTATCATTTCTTACAGTCTGCAACGAATAGCAGCCGACATTTTCAGTTGTAAGGCTATAACTATCAAGCGTTACTTCAACACTGCTGCCGTCGGGCGCCTGCTTGATGAATCTGTCTCCGACATAGTCACCTACATTGTCAGGAACTATGTATGCATACGTGTTCTTATCAACATCAAAGAAACCGTGTTCATTAATTGTGCGTACTGATGTTCCGTCGCTGAAGTTAAGTGTAAGAACGTCCCAATCCTTAGTGCCATGATACCATTTGATACCAACCGGCATTGCTTCATAGCGACCATTCCAGAAGCTCCATGTCATTACCACATCGCCCTGCTGAACGTCATCAATAGCCTTCTTGGTGCCATCTGCCATTGTAACAAGCGAACCTTCTGCAACACATCCGGACGGCTTGTTGTGAGCTGCTGCACTGAAGTACAATCTATAATAATACTCTTCACCGTTGCCTGCGGTAAACTTGTATTCAATCGTTGCATTACGCGCTGACTGATTACTACCGATTGCAGCGGATTTTGCAATCAATCCGTAAGTGCTGTTCTTCTCGTATGAGTTAAAGCTTGTTTTACCGTTCCAGTTCGGATCACTCGACACGACAACAAGTCCTGAAGGAAGTGCGCTGAGGTTGGATGACTTCGTATAAGTTGTGCTGTTTCCTGCAGTATCGGTGTAGTTTGTAATATTTACACCTGTGAAAATCGGGAACAAATAGTTAAAGTCGGAAGAATTATCCTTGAACTGTACAGTTACAACAGGACAGTAAACGCCGCTTACGCCCGAAGCTTTAACTGTATCGCTTGCAGTAGTTGTATCAACAGTAACATAATGCTTTCCGTTGACATCAACAATCTTGGTTGCAAGTGAATTATTGCTTGTATCCTTAAAAGTGAACACGGGTGCTTTTATGCTTGCTACTGTTTCCGTAACATGAACATTGAGCGTCTTTGTATATGTTCTTGATGTAGCGGTTGTGCCGTCTGCAGCATAGTTGTACGGGTCGGTAATTGTGTAAGTGATTGTGTAATCGCCCGCCGTATTGAAGTTAATCGGGTTGCTTACTGCCGAACCGCCCATTGCTGTTGAAACAGTGAGGTTGTTACCATACTTTGTTGCAGCGAGAATGCTCGGGTTGAACGATACCGAATCGCCGCTCGTAAATGAAAGGTTAACCTGCTTTTCAGTCGAGCTGTAGGTTGAAGGATACGACCAAGTGAAAGTCGGAATCGTTGGTGGCTGCGTTGACGGTGAATACTCGGTTGCCGCATAGTACTTAAAGTCTTTAGTGTTAGCAAACGGTGTGTCAGCATCAAGCGAGGTCGGTGCCATTGCCCAACCTGTATTACTTGAAAGCGATACGCTGACAGCTGAATAATCGCTTACTGCTTCGCCGGTAACATGAGGAGCAGCACTGCCGAGCGAAAGAATACCTGTGTTGATATACTTCTGATTGTTATATGTTACTGTTAAGGCAGTAGCCTTACTAAACATATTGGTGAACAATGTCTCAACAGCTGTGTTGGAAGTAGAAGCGGAGTTGTCACCCTTGAAGTAAGGCTCGTCAGTTGTTCTGCCAATCCAGTTATACTGCTTAAGGTAACCTGTTGCAGTAACCTGTTCATCTGCTGTTGCTTCGTCGCTGATAACAATACCATAACCGCAGCGAACATCACCGTTGAGTGTCGTTCTCGGTTGGTTAATAGTAGTTACGTTGTGAAGATTGAGCTTACCGAAACGGTGGAAAATATTACTGTAACGTCCGCCGTCAAGAACAGTATTCTCAACCGTAAGATTTGATGTAGCCGTAGTACCGTAAGTACCGATTGTTGCACGCGAGCCGAAGAGATAGCTGTTATAGATATAACATTCGCCTGCTGTCTTTACTGTGAATACGCAGTTTGAATCCGTAGTTTGGAAAACTGCTGCGTTCTTGAAGTTAGGACCGATAACCTTAACATTATTAAGTGTACCGCTTGAAAGGTTGATACAACCGCTGAGAGAGCCGAGCGTTGTATTACCGCTGCTGTCAGCCGTACCTGTTGCGTCAACAGTAAAGCCGTTACCGTAAAGCGTGCTGCCCGAAACAGTTATGCCGCTTGTAATTGCAACGTCGTTAAGCAGCACTGTGTTGCCGACAGAGCCGGAAAGGCTTGTTCTGTTTGTGCCTGCTACAACCTCAAGCTTGAGGGTTGCCGCAGTTGTTGTGCCGTGCTTGAGGGTTACGGTTACAACGCCTGTGTTGTTGAATTTTATAGTGCTCTCGCGCCAGTCGGAAGCGTTGGCAGTGAACGTGCCTGTTGCTGTGCCTGTGTTCTTTGTAACAGTTGCGGAAACTCCTGTAATGCTTGCGCCGCTTGCGTTATCAAAGAGCTGACCGAGCTTGACTGCGTTTGAGTTACCGATACGGTAGAGGTAATCCTCCGTATTCGGGAATTTGAGCGAGAATGTCTGCACTGTTCTTGTGCCGAGCGAAGCGCCGCAGACCGAGCAGGTGTTGGTTTCCGTTCCTGTTGCGGTTGTGGTTGCGCCGTTTGTTACAGCCCACGAATCTGTATGACCGAGCGCGGCGGTTGAATCGCCTGTATAAGAATCGTTACAGTTTGTGCAGGTGTATGTGGTGTAGCCGCCTGCTGTGCAGGTCGGGTTTGTTACAACTGCGTTGTAGGTGTGACCGAGCGCGTCAACATCTCTGTTATCTGTTGCGCCGCAAACCGAGCAGGTGCGGGTTTCCTCGCCCTTTGCAGTGCAGGTAGGCGCTTTTGTCTGTACATATTCGCCGTATGAGTGTGCTGTCATAGCAATAACGGGGAACGCAATCTCATTTTCCGCCTCCGCGTCTGAATAGTACTTGCCGCCGAACTCGTAGCAAGCCTCGTTACCTGTTTCGGTGCAGGTTGCAGCCTTTGCAGGAACGTATACGGTCTGCGGTGCTTCAAAGAAAGCTTGCGCCGTTTCGTTATACCTGATGAGTGACTTAGCAAGAGTCTTAAGTTGTGACGTTGTTGCGCTGCTGCCGATAACCACGCCTGCGTAGTCAAGAACGCTCATTGTGATGCTTGCGCCTGCGTAGTTGATTGTAATCTGCTCGTCAAAGTCAACAGGCTTGATGTCGTTAACCTGGAAGAAGTACTTGCCTGCGCCGTCAGTGCCCTTAACGTATGTAGCGCCCTCGGGCAGAGTAACGTCAGGATCATCGTATACAGTCGGGTCGCTTTCATTAGCTACTGCGATGTAAAAACGCATTTTTGCGCTAGATTCGCACATAAATGAGGCTGTGCTGAAGCGCACGTTGTCGCCGTTAGTCTTTGAATATGAATTAGCGTAGTCTGCATTTGCAAAGTCAAGATCTGCCGAGTAATCATCGCTGATTGCAACAGAGCCTGCCTGCGCCATATAATCGGTGAATACGCCCTGCGATGACTTTGAGTAAGCAACGATTGCCTTGCAGAGCTTTTGCAGTTTTGCACCGTGAGTGGTGATTTGTGCAAGTTCCTCTGCATCCATGCTGATAACAGCGTCGCAGTAATCCTTAGCCTTGTAGGTTAAGGTTGAAATACTGCTGCCGCCCTCGTCAAAAATATCAATTGTTACAGGCTCGGAAATCTGTGCAGCAGCCTGCTCAACGTCGATGTTGATGCTGCTTGCATCGCCGAGCGGGATAACCTCTGACGTAATGGTTTGCTTTTCCTGCGTATCGCCGTTATTGTACGAATACTGATAGCTTACGCCGCCCATTGCCTTGTACATAGATGTGTTAAGGCTGTAGTGCGAAACGATATTCTCATTTGCGCTGAGGCTGACAGAACCGGCTGAAAAATCCATACCGCTTTCGCCGCCTAAATCGAGTCCGCCGTCAGCAAACGCATTGACGCCGAAACCCGTGAGCGCGCAAACAAGCACCGCGAGTGGCAAGATAAGCACCATAATTTTTTTGAATGCTTTCATTGTTTGTTCTCCTTTAACGTTTATATTAACAGCATAGCTGTAATTTACGAATTTAAAAATTGTTTTGTTTGCTCATACGAGCCGAGAATCAGTAGGTCTGTGTTTGAGGATGCCCCCGTTAAGGGGCACCCTCGCGTTATTTAAGTTTAAAATCTGTATAACGTTAGATTGTGAAGCCGAAGCCTACTCCGCCGTTGTTTCCGTTAGC
>CAYZPT010000051.1:0-13231 GCA_964480285.1 uncultured Bacteroides sp. | reverse complement strand
TTTTGATAAAGTATGCTATAATCAAGAGTGATTTATTCAACTTCAAGTTTTTGGCCTGTTGAATATTACTGCAAATTACCTAAGGATATAGAGAGAAGATACGTTTTTGTAGTTGACCCGATGCTTGCAACCGGCGGCTCTGCAATTGACGCTATCACTCAGATTAAAAAGAGAAATCCGAAGAAAATTATCTTTATGTGCATCATCGCTGCTCCCGAGGGACTTGAAGCACTGCAGAAGGCTCACCCCGACGTTGATATCTACTGCGCGGGTCTTGACAGTCATCTTAATGAAAACGGTTATATCGTACCGGGTCTCGGCGACGCCGGCGACAGAATATTCGGTACAAAATAGTAAATAATGTGAGAATAGGGAACAGGCGTTACGTCCGTTCTCCGTTCTCCGTTTTTTTGTAAACAATTTTTTTTGGAGGTAAAACAATGGCAAAAGAAAAAGTCAAAATCGGCACCGACGGCATTTATGACGCACGTCAGCTCGGCGCCGGCAAGATGGTAACGCTTGGCTTCCAGCATATGTTTGCTATGTTCGGCGCAACCGTTCTTGTACCAATTCTTACAGGTCTTTCTGTATCGACCACACTGCTTTTTGCAGGTCTCGGAACACTGCTGTTCCACGTTCTCACAAAGTTTAAGGTACCGGCATTCCTCGGTTCATCATTTGCTTTCCTCGGCGGTTACGCTGCAATAGCACCGATGATGGAAGACGGCTCACCTAACAAAGAGATGCTGCCTTATGCCTGCCTCGGCGTAGCTTGTGCAGGCGCGCTTTACCTCGTGCTTGCACTCGTTATCAAGCTCGTTGGTATCCACAAGGTAATGAAGCTCTTCCCGCCTGTTGTAACAGGTCCTATCATCATTGCAATCGGTCTCGGTCTTGCACCGTCGGCTATCAAAAACTGCAAAACTAACTGGTGGCTTGCACTTATCGCGCTCGGTCTTGTAATCATCTTCAACATCTTCGGCAAGGGCATGGTTAAGATTATCCCGATTCTTCTCGGTATCCTCGGCGCGTACGCAGTTGCTATCGTTGTAGGCAACATCGCAGGCGTTGAAGCATTCGCAATCGACTTCTCAACAGTTAAGGACGCGGCTTGGATCGGCGTTCCGATTGATTGGAATTCAACAGTATTCGGCGGCGTTTCGGACGGCGCAAAGGCAGCAACTGCTATCATCGCAATTATGCCTATCGCTATCGCTACTATGATGGAGCACATCGGCGATATCTCCGCAATCTCCGCTACTTGTAAGAGGAACTATATCGACGATCCCGGTCTTCACAGAACACTCCTCGGCGACGGTCTTGCAACATCACTTGCATCACTGTTCGGCGCACCGGCTAACACAACTTACGGCGAGAACACAGGCGTGCTTGCACTCTCAAAGGTTTACGATCCTAAGGTTATCGAAATCGCAGCAGGCTTCGCAGTTCTGTTCTCATTCTCACCTAAGTTCGCAGCGCTCATCAACTCAATGCCTGCAGCAATCGTAGGCGGTATCTCATTCGTACTTTACGGTATGATTTCCGCAATCGGTGTACGCAACATGGTTGAGGCTAAGGTTGACTTCTCAAAGGCTCGTAACACAATCGTTGCTGCTGTAATCCTTGTGCTGTCACTCGGTCTCGGCGACGGTATCTCATTCTCAATCGGCTCTGCAAACATCACACTTACAGCACTTGCAGTTGCTTCAATCGCAGGTATTCTTCTCAACGTAATCTTCCCTGAAAAGGACTTCAATTTTGAAAACGCTTTTGAATCTGTTGAGGATTCGGCGCAGATTAATCTTGAAGCTGATTACAGCAAAGATAAAAAAGAAAAAGCTGAATAAGCGATTATAAAAATTACACTCCCTGCTCATAATAGAGTGGGGAGTTTTTTTAATGGAGAATTGAGAATTGAGAGTTGAGAATTTCGGGTGGACTCCGTCCACACCTATTATAATCTGGCGCGGCTGTGCCGCCCTTAATTCTCCATTCTCCATTCTCAATTCTTCTATGCTGTACATAAAAACGAAAGAAGTGAAAATGTGCAGTATTTTAACAAGGTCGAAATTTGCGGAATCAACACGAACGAGCTCACCGTTATGAGCGAGGCGGAGAAGATGGAGCTGCTCAAAAAGGCACACGACGGCGATATGCTCGCTCGCGACAGGCTGATTGAGGGCAACCTGCGGCTTGTGCTGTCCGTCGTTCAGCGCTTTGCCAACAGGGGTGAGAATATGGACGATTTGTTCCAGGTCGGCGTTATCGGGCTTATCAAGGCGATTGACAATTTCAACCTCGATCTGGACGTGAGGTTTTCCACATATGCGGTACCTATGTGCATCGGCGAAGTGCGCCGATTCCTTCGCGACAGTAACCCGATCAGAGTCAGCCGCTCGATGCGCGACACAGCGTACAAGGCGATGCAGGTAAAAGAAAAACTCACCAACGAGAACGGCAAGGAGCCGACTGTTGATGAGATTGCAAAAGCGCTTGATATGAAAAAGAGCGACGTCGTCCTTGCGCTTGAAGCGATAGTCGAGCCTGTTTCGCTCTACGAGCCTGTTTACAACGACGGCGGCGACACGATTTACGTTATGGATCAGCTCGGCGACAACCGCTGCGATACCGACTGGGTTGACGAGATGATGCTCAAGGACGAGCTGAAAAAGCTCAACGAGCGCGAGCACAAAATCCTCTATATGCGCTTTATGCAGGGCAAAACGCAGATGGAAACCGCGGACGAAATCGGCATATCCCAGGCGCAGGTAAGTCGGCTTGAGAAGAATGTGATTAACCGCATAAAAGGCGAGTGATATCCGCCACTAAAAAAAGCCCTCATGGGGGCTTTTTTTACAGCAGTATTATGTTGTGCTCTTTGCATTCCTCGCGCATTTCGTCTGACCAGATTGCGCACTGCACTTCGCCGATGTGCGCCTTTTGCAGCAGCAGCATGCACAGCCTTGACTGACCGATTCCGCCGCCGATTGTCAGCGGCAGCGTGCCGTCGAGTATGCCTTTGTGGAAGTCAAACTGCTCTCTTTCAAGTGCGTCTGCTTCCTCAAGCTGAGCGTGCAGGCTCTCTGCGTCAACGCGGATGCCCATTGAGCTTACCTCAAACGCACAGCCGAGCAGCTCATTCCAGAACAGGATATCGCCGTTCAGCGCCCAGTCGTCGTAGTCGGGCGCTCTGCCGTCGTGCTTCTCGCCGCTTTTCAGCTTGCCGCCAATCTGCATAAGGAACACTGTGCCGTGCTCCTTTGTGATTCTGTTTTCGCGCTCCTTGGCAGTGAGGGTTGGGTACATATCCTCAAGCTCCTGAGTCGTGATGAAGAAAACGTCCTTCGTCATCTCAAAGCTCAGCTTTGAGTAGTGCTTCTTGACTCTCTCGTTTGTATAATAAATCGCGTCAACAATTTTCTGCACAGTCGTTTTGAGGTACTCAACATTCCTGTCCTCAGGGCTGATAACCTTGCACCAGTCCCACTGGTCAACAAACAGCGAGTGCAGGTTGTCTGTGTCGTCATCACGGCGGATGGCGTTCATATCGGTGTAGATGCCTTCGCCCGGCTTGTAACCGTAGCGGTACAGCGCGCGCCTTTTCCACTTGGCAAGGCTCTGCACAACCTCTGCTTCGCCGTCAATGTTCATCATGGTGAAGTGCACCTTGCGCTCAACGCCGTTGAGGTCATCGTTGATGCCGCTTTTCTTTGTAACCATCAGCGGAGCAGTAATTCTGTCAAGATGCAGCGCGCCTGCAAGCGCACCCTGGAAGGTGTCCTTGACTATCTTGATCGCTTTCTGCGTGTCTCGCTGCGAAAGCGACGATTCATATTTTTCAGGATAAATCATCATTGCTTTGTCCTCCGAATTTATTGTTTGAGCCGTAGGCGAGAAACTTATTTAGGCTCCCTTGTGTAAAGGGAGGCTGTAAGGTTTGTTATTTTATGCTGCCGACTGTTCTCGGGAAGAGGATTACGTCGCGGATGTTTGCCATACCTGTGCAGTACATAATAATTCTCTCAAAGCCAAGGCCGAAGCCCGCGTGCGGCACGCTGCCGAACTTACGCAGGTCGAGGTACATCTCGTAACCCTCGGTGCCCATGCCTTTTTCCTTCATAGCGGCAAGGAGCTTGTCGTAGTCAGCCTCACGCTCGCTGCCGCCGATGATTTCGCCCACGCCGGGAACAAGCAGGTCTGTTGCGGCAACGGTCTTACCGTCGTCGTTCTGCTTCATATAGAAAGACTTGATGCCCTTGGGGTAGTTAATCAGGAAAATCGGCTTCTTGTAAACCTGCTCGGTGAGGTAGCGCTCGTGCTCGCTCTGCAAATCGCAGCCCCAATCAACGGGGAAGTCGAACTTGACGTCAGCCTTTTTGAGCAGCTCAATCGCGTCGGTGTAATCAACCACCTCAAAGTCGCTGTTTACAACGCCCAGCAGCTTGTCGGTGAGTCCTTTTTCAAACCTCTGCTCGAAGAACGCAAGCTCGTCGGGGCATTTTTCCATATAATCCTTAACGATGTATTTAATCATATCCTCTGCGATTTCGATGAGGTCGGGCAGCTCGCAGAAAGCAATTTCCGGCTCAACGTGCCAGAACTCAGCAACGTGGCGCTGTGTGTTTGAGTTCTCAGCTCTGAACGACGGGCCGAAGGTGTAAATCTTGCCCATACCCATTGCAGCCATTTCGCCCTCAAGCTGACCTGAAACGGAAAGACCTGCTTTCTGACCGAAAAAGTCGTCCGCGTAGTACTCCTCCTCGCTCTTGTAGTCCTCGCTGTAGCCGATTGTAGTAACCTGGAACATCTCGCCTGCGCCCTCGCAGTCCGAGCCTGTAATCAGCGGCGTGTTGATGTAAACGTAGCCGCGCTCCTGGAAAAATCTGTGTATAGCCGCAGCCATTACGGAGCGGACGCGCAGCACTGCGTTAAATGTGTTTGTACGCACTCTGATGTGCGGCATTTCGCGCAGGGTTTCAAGCTTCTGGAACTTCTTTTGCAGCGGGTAGTCGCCGGGGCATGCGCCGAGCAGAGTAATCTCCGTCGCGTCGATTTCGCTCGTGTTGTTGCGCTCGTTTTTAACAACCTTGCCGGTAACCTTGAGCGACGCGCCGAGCTTCATAGCCTCGGTTTCAACCTTGATGTCGCTGCTCTTGTCAATGACAATCTGCAGGTGCTTGAGGCTTGTGCCGTCGTTGAGCTCGAGGAAGGCAACGTTCTTGCTGTCACGCGCAGTGCGCACCCAGCCGCAAACGGTAACCTCTTTGCCGATGAACTGCTCGCTTGTGATAATGTCCTTGATGTCTGTGTGTTTCATATAACCACCTCATATAACAAAAAATACAGTCAACTCAATCCTAATTATAGGACGAGCGACTGTTACCCGTGGTGCCACCTATATTACTTCTCATAGCTTCTTCATTAAAGCTCGCTGTGTGTTAACGCTCAGCCTGCGGCGCACTTAATAAGATGTAAATCCGTTCAGCTTGCGGCTCTTAAGTGTTCTTCATGCGACTGTTACTGTGTATATCCCACCGCCATACACTCTCTTCAAGCACATTTTCGCACTACTTTTCTTCGTCAATGCCTTTGTTGCGACTATTATATACCCGACTGCTCACGATGTCAAGTATTTATGTGCAATATCAGTACTTTTGTTTTTTCAGAAAATGTGTTATACTGTTATATATTTCTGATTACAGCAGGTGAAAAGGGATGAAAACAAAGACCGAAAAGCTTAAAACCGTCGTAAGCAATATGTTCTCGCTCAAAGAGGACACCGCTTCTCACGAGGAAATACGCGACAGACTCCTCTCCGGCGGCAAGATTACCGGCACAAATATGTGCGTTCTTATATGCGCAATGATTATCGCGTCGGCAGGACTGATTACAAATTCAACAGCGGTTATAATCGGCGCTATGCTAATTTCGCCGCTGATGGGCAGTATTCTCGCCGCGGCGTACGGCGTTGTTTCAAACGATTTTCCGCTCTGGCGCAACCATCTTGTGGGGTTTGCGCTGCAGATTATTTTCAGCATTCTGGCGTCAACAATATTTTTTC
Source organism: uncultured Bacteroides sp. (assembly GCA_964480285.1). GTDB lineage: Bacteria > Bacillota > Clostridia > Oscillospirales > Acutalibacteraceae > Eubacterium_R. The sequence goes on along the minus strand of CAYZPT010000051.1, from coordinate 7,170 downwards.
TTATCGCGCCTGAAAAGGGCGCCACAAGCGAACTGCTCGCCAGAACGTCGCCAGGCTTTTACGATGTGATTATTGCAACTGCGGGCGGTACTGCCGGCATTATCGGGCAGACGCGTACAGATAAGTCAAACAACATTATCCCCGGCGTGGCAATTGCAACGGCGCTGATGCCGCCGCTTTGCACCTGCGGTTACTCAATCGCAAACGGCAAATGGTTAATGCTGCTCGGCGCAATGTATCTGTTTATAGTCAACACATATTTTATTTTCCTCTCGTCAGTCGTTGTGCTGTCCCTGCTCAATGTGCCAAAGGTGCGCGAAATCAGCGAAAAAGAGTGGAGAAGGGTTAAAATCCGTATGATCCGTAACACTGTGCTGATTATTCTGCCGAGTATTATCCCGATTATACTGATGATTTTTGATGTTGATGTTCCGAATTAACGAAAAAATACATTTGTTAATAATGTACAAATTCCCGTTTTCAGCGATAATTAGCGATAGTATTTGTTGATTAAAACTGTGTTTTATGTTAAAATGTATGCAGATACTAATAAATGTACAATAAAGGAATGATTTTTTATGGACAATACTGCACTTGCAAAAGAGTTGCTTGACGCTCTTATCAGGAAGGATAATTACAGGAATATTATCAACGCAACCGATAAACTGTCCGACAGTGCGCTTCTTTGCAGATATCTGCAGCAAGCAGGCAGTGCCACAATTAAAGAAATTAAAAAAAGTACCGACCTGCAGTATGATAAAATATACGACACTGTCCGTATTCTTATTGATAAAAATGTTGTTGAATATAACGGCTTTCTGTCATTGAATGAGAACACCGTCATTTCGCTGACCGAAAAGGGTACCGAGGAGTTAAAACGGTTCAGCGCTGACGCGGTGTCTTTCGTATCCCGCCAGCTTGACAAGCTCTCGCCCGAGGAAGCCGAGCAGTACGTTAAATATTCGCTTAAAATAATCAATACAGATACTAAAACAAAATAGAAAACAAAGAGGCTGTCTCATCAAAGAGACAGCCGTTTTTATCATTCCATAAGGAAGTCGTTTACCATTTTTTTGATTTTGAAGTTCGGCTCGCCGATCAGCAGCACCGCCGGTGCAACGTGGTTGAGCAGCAGCTTTTCGAGCTTATCGGGAAGCGGGAAGCCCGAGAAGTCCATATAATGCACTGCAAGGGTCGGCATATCGGGGAACGAGTCGTTCCTGATTATAACCTTGCCCTCGTTGTCAAACACAAACACAAGCTTGCGCAGGTGGCAGCCCTCAAGCAGTCTGATATAAACCGTAAGCACTCTCGGCGTTGTCCACGCAGCCTTTGTGCAGGCGGTGAACTTAAGCCCTGCAAGCGTGATGTCGTTGTAGACATACTCGTTGTTCATACCGAGTGTAATTGTGTTGACGTCAAAGCCCTCTTTCCACATCAGCGAGAGGTCGCCGCTTTTTTCAAGCGAGAGTATAAATCTGTCCGTCTTGCCGCTGAACTCGTTCATAACGGTGGACATAGTCGCGTGCAGCATTGACGCAAACATCGTTGAGCGTGTTTCAAGCGCCTTCTGGCTGAACTTCTTTTCAAGCTCGGTGCTGCGCGGCTCAACCGGCAGGTTGTCCTTGTCGCCGAGTGAAGCGGTGAGCTCCTTCAGCTTGTCCTCGTACTCTTTTACGGGCTCATCCCATAGCGTCTCGGCAAGCTCGTCAATTGCGAGCGCAAGCAGCTCGTCTCTTGATATACCTGCGTGTGCAACAAGCACTGTGTCGTGCTTTTCAAACACATAGCCCACCTGACCGTGCAGTCCGTAAGCGCGGTATGTATCGGGAATTGATGTGCGCCAGAAGCCGTAGCCGTAGCCCTTTGTAACGTCAATCTGACCTTTGCTGAGCGTCGGCACCTGATATCTTGTGAACTCGTATAATCTGTCTGCAGGGATAACCTGTTTGCCCTGCCACTTGCCGCCGTTTGCGCAGCACTGTATCAGCTTAGCGGTGTCCGTAATGCTCATATACAGTCCCCAGCCGCCTGCAGCGTAGCCGAAGTCGTCAACCTCCCATACAGGCTTTTCAATCTCCAGCGGCTCAAAAAGGCGTGGGTAAAGGTAGTCAACAAGCGTTTCGCCGCACACCTTGCTCACGATTGCCGAGAGCAGATAGAAATTATCGTTGACGTACATAAATATCTTGCCCGGCTTAAACAGCTGCGGTGCGTCAAAGAATATCTTAATCCAGTCCCTGTGGTGCCTGTTTTTAGCCATACCGACCATTTTGCCCGCCGTCATTGTAACAAGGTGGCGGACGGTGATAGCCGCGTTTTTGCCTTTTTTGTCGTACTGAGGGAAAAACTTGCTGATTGAATCGCTGAGCGAAACCAGCTCCTCTTCAATTGCGTACATAAGTGCAATGGCTGTAACGGATTTTGAAAAAGAGTACAGTACGTGCGGGGATTCCATCGTGTAAGGCGCGTGGCAACCCTCGGCAACAACCTTGCCGCCCTTGAGCAGCATAAAGGAGTCAATGCCGAGATTCTCTTTCTCCGCCTTATTGATAAAATCGTAAACCGCCTTGGGATTTATCCCGCTTTCACAGCAGGAAGCTTTTTCAAATGCAAACCCCATAATACTACCTCTTTTCATATTCTGTTTACAGTATAAGACTTTAAGGCGTATATGTCAAATTTTTATTCATACACTTGCAAGATGTATGCATTAATGGTATATTATTAATGATAAATACTATTTCAGAAGGAGTAAATGCTATGAGAAATCACGAAGTTACCGAAGCTCACAAGCTGCTTGACGAAAACGGCTCGCTCATCGAGCCCGGCTGGTCAAAATCACTTGTGCAGATTTACGACAGGAACGATATCAAAAAGCGCAAAACACGCATCAAAGAGTGGGATTACTACTACGTTATGCTCAATTCCGCAGGTCTTGTGCTGTGCCTTACCGTTGCCGACCTCGGCTACATCGGTCTGCACTCCGTCAGCATTGTTGATATGAAAAACGGCTTTGCAAACACCGAATCGCAGCTTGAGATTATGCCGCTCGGCAAGCGCAATATGCCGCCTTTGTCAAAGACGGGCGACGTTAAGTTCAAAAACGGCAAGGTCGCAATCGAGTTCCTGCACACCGAAAACGGCAGAGTTCTCCGTATGAACTACCCGAGCTACAACAAGGGCAGGGGAATCCGCTGTAATATAACGCTCACCGACGAGCCGCAGGACAGTATGGTCATCGCAACTCCGTGGGACGGCGACCCGCAGGCGTTTTACTATAATCAGAAAATCAACTGTATGCGCGCTCACGGCAAAATGGAGTACGACGGCGTGACCTTTGAAGCAAATCCCAAAACTGACTTCGGCGGTCTTGACTGGGGACGCGGCGTGTGGACTTACGACAATGTGTGGTACTGGGGCAGCGGCAGCGGACAGGTTGACGGCGTGCCTTTCGGCTTTAACATCGGCTACGGCTTCGGCAACACAAGCGCGGCGAGCGAAAATGTTGTGTTCTACAACGGCGTTGCAAACAAGCTCGACGACATCACCTTTAACATCAGCGACAATTACACCGACCCGTGGACGTTCACGTCAAACGACGGCAGGTTTGAGATGGACTTCGTGTCCGTTGTTGACTGGGCGGATAAGCTCGACCTTAAAGTAGTACAGACAGAACAGCATCAGGTGTTCGGCAAAATGACAGGATATGCAATCCTCGACGACGGTACGAAAATAGAGATTAAGGACTTCCCGTGCTTTGCGGAGAAGGTGCATAATAAGTATTAAGCTTAAAATACGGGCGCTATCAGGCGCCCGTATTTTGTTTTTTGATTCTTATTATTTTTGCCGCTGCTCAAAACTTATTGTTTACATTTGAATTTGAATGTTGTATACTGTATTTGTGAAAAATCGGACTTTTCACAATCTACTATCTCAGAGGACGAATATGGGAATTAAAAACATTATTTATCTGTTCGGCGGACTGGGACTCTTCCTCTTCGGTATGAAGTATATGAGCGAAGCGATTAACCAGGTTGCCGGCAACAAGATGAAAAACCTGCTTGAAAAGCTGACAAGCAACCGTATCAAAGGCTTTTTCCTCGGTGTTATAGTTACCGTTATTATTCAGTCGTCGTCAGCAACAACGGTAATGCTGATGGGCTTTCTCAACGCAGGTATTATGACTCTTGCACAGGCGACAGGCGTTATTATCGGCGCTAATATCGGTACAACGATTACCGCCGTGCTTATCGCGCTTGACGTTTCGGCTATTGCGCCGATATGTATTTTTGTCGGTGCGGTTATGGCGCTGTTTTCAAAGAAGCTAAACAGAAAATATATCGGTCAGGTTATTCTTGGTTTCGGTATTCTTTTCTTTGGTCTGAAGACGATGAGCGGTGATGACGCTATGGGCGTGCTCAAAACAAGCGTCGGCTTCCAGAACTTTATTATGCATGCGAATAACCCGGTTTTAGGGCTTATAATCGGTATTCTGATGTGTTCCGTTTTGCAGTCGTCAAGCGCTGCAATCGGTGTTTTGCAGATGCTTGCGCTCAAAGGGCTTATGCCTATTGACTTTGCGATTTATCTGATTATCGGTATTAACGTTGGCTCGGCAACGCCGCTGTTTTTGTCCTCAATCGGTGCAAAGACAAACGCCAAAAGAGCCGCAATGGTTTACTTTATATTCGACTTTGTCGGTATGCTGATATTCACACCTCTTGCACTGTTCACACCGTTTGACAGCTGGATAGCTTCACTTTCAGCCGACGGCTCCGTTCAGGTTGCGGCGGCACATATTATATTTAAAGTTGTTACAGCGCTTGTGCTGCTGCCGTTTGTACCCGTTATCGTTAAGATTTCGGAAAAACTGATACCCGAAAAAGAGCACGAGTCGGAAATGCGCTTCAATTATATTGATGTCAAGGTGCTTGACAACCCGATGGCAACCTCGCAGGAGGTCGTTGCCGAGGTTAACCGTATGGCGCAGGTAGTGCGTGAGAATATCGGACTGGCGGCAGAAGCGTTTATCAAGTGCGACACATCAAGGGAGCGTGACATACTCGACAATGAAGAACTGATTAACTGGCTTAATCACTCGATTTCCGACTTCCTTGTAAACATCACTTCCCACGAGCTCAATGCCGATGTATCTGAGCGTATTGTCCGCGTGCTTCACACAATCACCGACCTTGAAAGAATAGGAGACCACGCGCTTAATATTCTTGAACGTACCAAGGATGCGAAGAGCAGCGAGCTGAATTTTTCCGAAGCGGCTATGCAGGAGTTTGAAAACGTTTACAAAGATGTTCTTGAACTCTATGACCGTTCTGTTGACGCGTTCAAAAACGGACGCCTTACCGATGCCGAGGGTCACGAGCTTCATATGCTTGAGGACGGCATTGACAGAAAGACCGGCGAGGCACAGGACAACCACGTTCAGCGTCTGCGCGAGAAGAAGTGTTCAACAAAGTCGGGCGTAGCCTTCACCAAGGTTATGCAGGACCTTGAGAGAATGGGCGACCACGCATACAACATCGCTTGGTCAGCGCGCCGCGATAAACAGCTTATTCACAGTATCAGATAATTTTGCTATGAAAGATAAACGTACACACATTGATAAACTCAATACACTTTTGTTCGGCAAGGATTTAAGAATTACAGAGGGTGAGCCTTTTAATAAGGTTTACCCTTTTGACTTTTCGTCTTACTATCCCGAGGACGAATATATCAGTTATCAGGACGCGCCGAGCGACAATGTTTTTGACATCCGCAATTTTGGTGCAGATACTGAAAAGGACGACAATGCAGACTGCATAAACGCCGCAATTAACGCCGCGGCTGAGGTCGGCGGCACTGTGCTTGTGGACGGCGGCGACTATGTTACCACCACCGTTTTTATGAAATCGGGCGTTACGCTTTTTATCGCTCGCGGCAGCGCGCTTTGCTCAAATAAAACCGGCGAGGGCTACAACCACCTCGGCATTATCCACGCCGACGGCTGCGACAGCATCACGCTGACGGGCGGCGGCAAGGTCAAGGGTAACGGCGAATACTTCGGCAGGAAGCCGCTGTGGGACGCCAATCAGACCGAGCACCCTGAGGTTATTGACGTTATTCAGATGCGCCGCGATTCGCGCGCACAGCTGCGCTTTGCTCATCCGAGCAAGTACGGCGGTCCTGTGTATTTTAAGGACTGCACAAACGTTAAGGCGCACAATTTTATCATAGAAAATGCGGCGCACTGGTCGTTCAGGCTCGACTGCTGCGACGGCGTTGACATCAGTGATTTTGTGATTAACAACAACCGCCACGTTGCGAATGCGGACGGCTTTGACATTTCCGGCAGCAGCAATATGAAAATTGAGCACTGCTTTGTGTCCACCGCCGACGACGGCATATGTATTAAGAATGCTATCTGGCTTGGCAGCAAGGGCGAGCTGCACAATATCACAGTGAAAAACTGCGAGGTTATCTCCTGCGCTAACTCGTTTAAAATCGGCACTGAAACGACTTACGACATCAGCAATATTCTTGTTGAGGACTGCTCGTTTATGATGACGGACATCTACCCCGGCACTGTCAGCGGCATTGCCGTTGAGAGTGCAGACGGCGCAAAGGTCACCAATATCACCGCCCGTAATATTAAGATGAACCGCGTGACCTGCCCTGTGTTTATACGCCTTTGCAACCGCAACCGCGCGGCGGAAGTCACTGCGGAAACCGCAAATGCCGTTGAGTTCGGCAAGAAGCAGGAAAAAGCCGCCTCAGCCGAAAAAGACACCTTTGATATGCTCGGCGAGGTTAAGAATGTTTACATCGAAAACATCACCGCAACCGACGCGGAAATCCCGATTATCATCGCGGGATTCAGGCAAAACGGCGTTACAAAATATGTTGAGGACGTCACGCTTAAGGATGTTGACGTTACCTATGCGCCGTACAAGGAAATATATGACAAGCGCCTGTTTATCCCCGAATACAGCGACGTCTACCCCGAAAGCTGGCGCTTCCGCAACCTGCCTGCATACGGCATATGGGCAAGGCACGTCAGGGACTTCAAGCTGCTTGATTACAGTTGCTCCGCACCGCGCTCAACGTGGAAGGAATGTATAGTCTGCGAAGATATAATTTGAATGGAGAATTGAGAGTTGAGAATTGAGAATT
>CAYZPT010000050.1:816-13382 GCA_964480285.1 uncultured Bacteroides sp. | reverse complement strand
GTTAACCTTTCAAATATCGGCTTGATTATATACAAAAATTAACACGATGTCAAGTACTTTATCAAATAATGTTAAAATTTGTACCAATCTGATAAATTTTGTTTAGAATCGAACGAATTTTGCGTTGCAATATAACGAATTGCCGACTTCCGACTCAGCTCTGACACTGAACTTGTACTGCGTGCCCGCCTTAAATCCGCTGATTTTCCTGGAACATTCGGTAGTTGTTAAACTCTTATATTCACCGCCGCTTACTGCGTACATAACAGTGTACCTGGTAGCACCGGAGCACGCTTTCCATGAAACGGTTGCCGTTGTGCCATCCTTTTTAACCTCGATTACCGGAACATCAAGCTGATAAATTGCGGTTAATCTCGGTGAGGGCTGACTCTTATAGGTCTTTCCTTTGTATGTTTTGTAACAAACAACTTTGTAATAATAGAACTTGCCGTACTTTACAGACTTATCTGTCCATGCAGAAGTTGTATTGTTTTTAACGTTTTTCACAATAGTGAAATTACCGTTTTTAGAACTACTGCGATAAATATAATAACCGGTTGCGTAACTCTTGTTGTCCCAGTAAATGCGTATACCGTTCTTCACGTTCTTAGAGGTCGGCTTTGCAGGAATCGGGACGGCAGCTTTCCTTTTGCCAATACCCGAATATGAACCGGAACCGATTTTATTCGACGCCTTAACTCTGAAAATGTAGGTTGTGCCGAGTTTTACTTTAGAACACACCATATAAGTTTTGGTTGTTGTGCCGACAGTTCTCCACTTTTTACTGTTCTTTGGAGCACACTGAAGTGTATACGATGTGGCATTTTCAGTCTTATCCCATCTCACTTTAAATGAAGTGGGGGTTCTCAGATATGCGCGTACGTGTTCGGCTTTTCCTACAAAGTTTTTACCACTTACGGCATCACTCATTCTGCCAAAGTACTTTTTGCCGCCACAAGTATCAAAAGCTCTTACCTTGTAAAAATAAGTCTTATTGTATTCAATCGAACTATCAAGATAAGTATCGGTAGATTTACTGTTAATCTGAGCAATTCTTTCATACTCGCCTTTTTTTGAATTGCTGCGGTAAATTACATATCCGGAAACGTCATCCTGAGTATCATATCTCAGTTTAAGACCTTCCGAAACATTTTCAACTTCCAAACCGATCACTTTTGCAGGTACAGCCCTGAATGTTATACAGGTGTATTCGCCTGTACCCTTATCGGTACGCTGTGCAGCATAGAAATTGTACTGGTTGCAAGACTTAAGGCCGGTAATGCTGACATCATTTGAAGTGGTTACCGTTGTCTTCTTAATTGTCTTATTATTAAGGTCTTTGACGTAGTACACAAATCTGTCGGATTTGCCGTTGGCTTTAAGTTTGAAGTCAACTGAAGTTGTACTTGTGCTTACATACGATACAGAAGGTTTCTTGAGTTCATATACACCCTTCTTTGAGTATGAAGTTGTGCAGTACTCTTTGTTGCCTGATTTAATATAACGCCTGAACTTGTAGTAATACGGAACGCCGTATTTTACATTTTTATCAAGGTATGTACCGACAGAATTATCCGTAATCGTTCGGATAAGTTTATATTCACCTTTTTGTGTAGTGCTACGGTAAATGCGAACGCCGGTAATGTCGTTGCGTTTTCCCCAGGTCATACTGAGACCTTTTGAGTCCGGGGCAAACCTGACTGTCATCACTTTTGGCGGAAGACTGCGGAGTTTAACCGCTTTGCTCCACTTCATCCATTTATTGCCGATATATGCCCGCACTCTGAACACATACATAGTACCGAGTTTGAGATTTTTAAAATGATATGATGTTGATTTGCTTCGTGAGGTTACAGTGGTGTATGAAGTATCAGACTCTTTACGGTAATCAACCTGATACCTGTCTGCGCCCTTGATTTTATCCCATTTTACCTTAATCGAATACGGACTGGTTCGACTCGTCGAGAGTTCAGGCACACCAACACCGGTAAGATAGTATTTAGACTCATAATTTGTGAATCTGTTGAGACTGATTCCAAGACCGGTTGAACGCATCTTGTTGTAAAAGATAGAATTCATCGACTTGAGATGACCGCTTGATGTGTACTCGTTTGAAGTCGGATTTTTACGGAAACTGTCCCAGTAAATATAATCGACATGGCAGGTGTTTCTGCCTGCGTCAACAGTCTCATAATTTGAGTGGTAGATACCCATTTTTTCAGTATCAATGCTTGAAATCATAACGGTGTGCGTGTTACCGTTACCGCCGCCGGTTGTGTAGGCGCCATAGTGCATAACATCACCGGGCACAGCGTTATTCTTAAAAAAGCTGATAATATTCTCAACATCGGTAGATGTAGGATAAGTATTCCTTGTCGTAAATGTTTTTACGGTATAATACCTGCCCGTATAACTGTGGTCTGCCCTGAAGTTGCTGTAGAGGATTTCATTCCAGTAAGTAACGCCGTAGAGTTTTTCACAAACAGCGCTGACAAAGGCAAAGCAATTACCTGTAACAACTGCCTGCTGACCGGGTACGAATCCGGACATTTTCTGGATCTGAAGAATCTTGTCTGCAGCATGCATTTTTGTTGCAGAATATGCACTGGCAGGAGCCAATGCAGTTGACGATATAATAAGCAGTACAGCAAGAAAAATTGAAATTATTTTTTTCACGCTTTCCGCCTCCTTCCAAAATCGACAAAAATTATACCACAAATCTGATGTTTGGTCAAATTTGCGGTATACTAATAAACAAAATTGTATATATTTGTCGATTATTTAAGACTATTGTCGTTTTAACCCATTATATTTTTATATCAAAATAAACAAAAATATTATTTATCACATATAAAAGCGGTCAATTATTGTGCAATTTTAATAATTTTTGTCGATAACCATAGCGCTAATACTAAAAGCACTATTAAAACAACACCTGCAACAGTAACAGGAAGAACGAGCGCTGCCGCTGCGCTTGCAAGCGGAGCTATCGCCGCAAGCGCAATGCATTTTGCAAGCTGTGTTGCGTACAGCTTTTCGTCCTTCATTTTGGCGGAAACTCGGTAGCGCCGCTGCAGCATTTTCATATCCTTGGTTATGCCGAGTATCAGCGCAAAAAGCAGTATCGCGCCGCCGAAAACCGCCATTAACACAGAGTAAGCGTATTCCATATTCTCCCCTTTTCGCGCCGCTTTAAAGCCTTGCGGCAAACACTTCGTAGGTGGCGTCAACCTCGCCGTCGGCGTTTTTGACTTCAAGTGTAATTGAGTTAAGTTCGTCACCCTTAACCTCCGCAGTCCATCCCGCTTCAAGCTTAATGCCATTGGCGGAATAGTACATCTCATCAGTGTCAATCATCCTGAAAATGTACTGCCCGTCGTCGCCCGCCTCGCACAGCGGCGTTTTGCGGCTCTCGCCCGTTTTTACGCTTTTTGCGGTAGCGGTGCCCCACATTGTGGTTTTAAGGTTTTCCTGCGTCATCGGCAGAATCCACACGTCCGCCTCCTGAACGCTGTTGACAAAGGTCACAGCCTTATTCGTTTTGATTTGCATATTATCCTGCTCCTTTGCCGTGCAGCTGCATAAAACGAGCAGCACGAGTGCGCAAGTCGAGATTAAAAGGATTCTTTTCATCATTTATTAATCGTTATTTTAGTAGTTTTGTTGGCGCTCTTGTAATAAGAGTTGCCTTTAAACACAATCTTCGTCTTATAGGTTCCGATTTTAGCCATATTTATAAGCGTAAATGATGCCGTGCCCTTCTTGTTTGTTTTTGCGCTGTAAGTTTTTCCGTTAACATTTACAGAAACCGAAGTGTTGGTAATAGCCTTGCCTGACGGGTTTTTGAGGGTTACGGTGTACTTTTTGGTTTTGGCTGTTTTTTTGTAGGTCTTGTTCGACGCGGTGATTTTTGGAGTCGCCTTAGTCACGTTAATCTTTGCAGTCGTGCTTGACGCTTTGTACTTATCGCTGCCTGCAAACTTTAAGGTTGCCATGTATGTTTTAGGCTTAAGACTGCTTACAGGCACGGCGATTCTGCCCTTGCTGTCGGTGGTATACGTTTTGGTTTTACCGTTCAGGATTACGGTTATTTTCATACTTACAAGCGCGTTGCCGTTGCTGTCTTTTAAAGAAGCGACTAAGTTTTTGTTTGCCTGATAATAAGCAGTAACAGAGCCTGCCTCTATCTTTGTGTTAAGTTTGCCGACTGTAAACCTGGTAGACGCCGTGGCTTTAGCCGTTGTGGCATTGCCGTTATATACCGCCTCAACGGTGTAAGTTCCTGCGTTGAGAATATCGGGAATAGTGTATGCAAACGCGCCGTTATTAATTGCAACGTTGCTTGCAACAACCTTGCCGCTGACCTTAATTGTTACAGTGCCGGTTGCGTTTACTGTGCCCTTGACAACCGCCTTTGCACCGTAAGTGATGTTTGCAACGCCAACCTTTATCGCAGCGCTGCTGAGCACAGTAAATTCGTTGCTCGCGCCCTCGCTGCCCAGATAAACAAAGTGGTAATGACCCGTGTCGTCCTTGGCGTATTCGTATTCGTCAGTTGCAATTGAAGCGGTGTATGTTCCGGGCAATAAATTGATATTTACCGATGCCTTGCCGTTTGTAAACTTAACGTTTTCAATCGGGTCGTTTTCGGTGGTTAAAATTGAAGCAGTACCGTTAAAACCTGCGGGCTGCGTAATTACAAGGTTTGCGTTTGAACCATAGGTATGATTTAAAACGGTAAATTCTATTTGGGGCATAGTGTAAAGGTAGATGCTTGGTTCATACCCCATATCGCCCCTTTCGTATTGAATATCGGAAGCGGCGAGGTTGCTGCTATAAATTTCAATTTTGTTGCCGTCAATCGCGTACACAACGGCTGTGTTGTCGTCGCCGTTATCCTTGAATTCGCAGTCAGTCGCGTTGAGGCTTGAATTTCCTGTGATAAATATCGCGCTGCCATAGCCGTTATCAGCACAGTTTTCGATAAATTCGCAGCTGTTTACATTCAGCGTGCTGTTGTACTTCACAATAATTGCGCCGCCGAAATGAGCGTTTAAGCGCGGTGAATAATCGGCAAGGCCGCCGTAACCTTTCTTGAACACTATGTTATTGAACGTTACCGTTGACTGACCTGTAACCATAAACATTCTTGACTGATTGTCGCCGTCAATGGTGAAGCCGTTACCGTTGATGATAACCGACTTTTCGATAGCAATACCCTCGTACAAATCATAGTCAACGTCGTAGTCAAACTTGTAGTTGTTATCAAGTTCAACAAAGATTTCCTGCGCGCTGCCCGCTTCGTTGATTGCGGTGGTAATTTTGTCACGCAGCTGGGTGAATGTCCCCGGCTGTTTATCATCTGCAAAGCAGGCCACCGAAATGTTTAGAATGCTTACCAGCACCAACAGTGCTATAATTACTTTTGCTTTTTTCATATTAATCAAACCTCCTGTTTTATCTTTATAATAATTACGAGTCGTAAAAATGCCGGCCGTCATCTGTAACAAGACGCTCTGTTCTGGGATACTCAAAAATATCGTTGTTGTCAGCGTTTGCCTCAAGATAGTCGGCAAACTCATTTGCGTACCACTTTGCCATTTCGAGATTGTGCATCAGGTAGTGACCGCAGTTTTCAGGTGCGGTACCGGGTACCTCCTGAACGTCATTCACAGATTTGAATGCGCTCAGTAATAATCCGTATAGTTCCTGTGGAGTACGGTTGCCTTTTAAAATAAGATAAAAGCCGGTGAGGCAACCCATAGGTCCCCAGTAAACAACCTCGTCCTTCCAATCAGGATCATTGCGGAGATAAGTTGCTATAATATGCTCGAGCGAGTGCATAGCGGCAACATCAATAACAGGTTCCTTATTAGGTCTTTTAAGTCTTATATCATAGGTCGTAACCGAATAGTCACCCAAATGATCAACCCTGCTTGTAAAAATGCCGGGTACAATAAGCGTATGATCTACTGAAAAACTTTTAATTAATTCCATCTTATTCTCCTTTATATAAACTATCAACTGATTATGTACAAATAATGCGCCGGTTTCGACGTCATTTTCTGTGCGCAAAAATTTCTTCATTTAATCTGAGTTTTATCATTAACGGTGTCGCTTTTTCTTGCCCTTATATAATGCCCTTCCTGTATCGCAGCAAACGTTGCCACCGCGCTAACTAACGCACCGCTGTATTTCAAATCAATAAACTTTAATGTCAGAGGAAGAACGAACAGTAATATACCGGTAACTTTATTCATCACGGTATGTGCAGCAACCAACTCTTTGTGCATTACATATCCGAAAACCAAATTAACCGACTTGATAACAGCAATTACGATAATCCAGATTATTAGCCATACCGGAATATCAAGCACAGGTACTATCTTTATCAGGCAAACTACTACCATAACAAAATCAGCTACCGAATCAAGTTTTGAACCGAATTCACTGACAGTCCCTGTTTTCCTAGCAACTGTTCCGTCTACCATATCGGTAACTCCGGCAACGATATACAGAGTATAAAATGCCGGTGATAATACAGGACAAAACAGCAAAGCAATACTGCATATGATTCGGATGCCGGTTATGATATTAGCCATATTACACCGGAGTTCCCACTTCTATAAGATTTCCGTCCGGGTCATAGAACCGTACCACCTTCTGCCCCCAGCTATGCGTCATAAGCCTGTTAACATATTTGACTTCGGGGTAGTAGCTTTCCAGCTTCTCAACAAAGCCTTCTATATCTGACTCCTCAAAATAAAGCTCGCTGGAATTGTTCTCGGGAATAATCTCTCTGCCGAGGAACTGCGTCCAGTACTTCTCCTCCTGCAGAACAAGCCCGTCAGTAAGTATCATATTTCCGTCGTTATCGAGCACAAGCTCAAGTCCGAACAGATCTTGATAAAACTGCCTTGAATTATCTATATCTTTAACCACTATCAGTACATTTTTCAGCTTCATTTTTCTATCCTTTCGACATCGACACCACGCACTCTATATGCTTTGTGTACGGGAACATATCGACTGGTTGGATTTTGTCTGCGCGGTAGCCGTGCGTTGTGAGGAACTGCAAATCGCGTGACAGCGTCTGCGGATTGCAGGAAATGTAAACTATGCGCTGCGGCTTCATTTTGCACAGTGATTTTAAAAAGCGCACCGTTGCGCCCGCGCGCGGCGGGTCCATAATCACAACGTCGGGCTTTTCGCCGTTTTCGGCAAGCTCGCGCATATAGTCGCCTGCATCCGCGCACTCAAAATATACGTTTTTAAGATTGTTGCGGCGGGCGTTATGTACAGCGTCACGCACAGCTTCGGGATTTAGTTCAACACCGATTACCCTGCCTGCGTTTTTTGCGGCGATTATACCAATTGTGCCGGTGCCGCAGTATGCGTCAAGCAGCATTTCGCTGCCCGTAAGTCCTGCAAATTCGATTGCCTTGCCGTAAAGCACCTCTGTCTGCAAGGGGTTAACCTGATAAAAAGACGCGGGCGAAATGCCGAACACGCAGCCGCAAAGCGTGTCCTCAATGTATCCTCTGCCGTACAGCACCTCGCTGCGTTCTCCGAGGGTTAAGTTCATACCGTCGGGGTTGACGTTGTGCACCACAGTCGTGATTTCAGGCTGCTCCTGCAGAAGTGCTTTGACGAAGTTCGCCTTTGACGGGAACTGCGGCGTTGCGGTGACGAGCACCACCATAATTTCGCCGCTCGTGTAACCTGTGCGCACAAGCGCATGGCGCATAATGCCAACACCCGTCCGCGGCTCGTAAGCCTTAATTTTAAACGAGCGCATCAGTTTAGTGATGCTGTCGACTATGTCCTGCGCAGCTTCATCCTCAATCATACAGTAAGGCACAGGCACCACGCGGTGTGTAGTGCTCTGATAAATGCCCGACTGTATTTTTTTAGTTTTAAAGTCATAGAAAAACATCTTCTGCACTTTGTTGCGGTAGTGCAGAGGATTTTCGGCAGCGAGGACTTTTTCCACCCTGCCGTATCTGCCGAGCAGTGTATTCACTTGTTTTTGTTTGTAGCGCAGTTGCTCGTCGTAGTCGAGATTCTGCAACTGACAGCCGCTGCACTTTTTGTAGTATTTGCAATTATCCATCATTAAACCTATTTGCCTCCCTTGTGTAAAGGGTGATTCCCCACAGTGTGGGGAAATGTCACCGCAGGTGACAAAAGGGACGACTTCTGTAGAAGGTGGATGCGAGCTTGCGAGCAGACGGAGGGATTGTGTTGCCTCAATATCGCGCTAACCGTAAGACAATCCCTGTAGGGGTGGCACCCTCGACGACCCGCGGCGCGATGAGGGCATCGCGCCCTACACTGACAGCTCGCTTCGCTCGTTCAATTAAAACCACTTTTTCTTTTTGCCGATGGCGGTCAGCAGCGCGACCACACCGACAGAAAGCGCTATAACGAATATATAGCCGTACTTCCATTCAAACTCGGGCATATACTTGAAGTTCATACCGTACCAGCCGACAATAAGCGTAAGCGGGAAGAAGATACTTGTAATCGCAGTGAAGTACTTCATCGTGTTGTTTAGTTTAAGATCGAGCGAGGCGGAATAAGCGTCCTGCAAATGGGTTACTGACGCGGAAAGTGAATCCGCATCCTCCCTTAGCCTGTCAATCTTCTGACCAAGGTTTGCGATGTACCATAAGTCCTCGCCCTCGAAGAGTTCGTTCTCATTCTCTTCAATCGCGTCGGTTATATCAAGAAGCTGTTCATAGTAATTGTGCATTGAGAGCAGTTCTTTTTTTATCTGCAGAAGATGCAGGTTGAAGTCATCGTCTGCACTGCCCTTGATAACGAACTCCTCAAGCTCAGTTATCTCGTTTCCCAAGTCCTCAATATACTTAAAATCGTTTGCAATAAGTGCGTCGAGGAAAGCATAAATCACTTTTTCAAGCGTCACGGAATTAAAGGAATAACGGTTGACTGCAGTCATAAACTTCTGCTTTGTTGAGCCGTCGTAATCCTCAACGTCAACCACAAGCAACATATTCTTCATAATATAAAGTGCAACGCTGTCCTCGGTCTGAGTAAGGTTGTTCTGTTTGACAATACGAAGCTCTGTAAACGTATAATCATCGTACACCTCAACACCGGAGCGGAAGTGCTCGTTTGCCTCCTGACAGGCGGCAATAGTTGAGCGTGCAAAGCCGTAGCGCATACCTATTTCACGCAGTTCTTCGGCATTAACATAGGCTGCTGTAATGTATTCATCACTGATTTCGTCAATTGTAATCTCTGTGAGTTTTTCTTTAAACTGATAAAACATACAGTCATCTCCCTGCGGTTATTATACCACAGCTGAGTATAAAAATAAAGTATAATCGGCATATGTGCCAAATATACTTTAATGGTGATGAAAATGATATCTGCTTTACTTTCGTTTTTAAGTGCAAACTTATTATTTTTTATACTGCACATACAAAACACATCGTCTTTCCCCAAGCCGCTTTCTGCTAAAGAGGAACGGAAATATCTTGAGCAAATGGCAAACGGTGATAAAAACGCACGCGCGAAGCTGATTGAGCATAACCTGCGCCTTGTAAGCCATATAATCAAGAAGTATTACTCACGCACCAACGATACGGACGATCTGATTTCCATCGGCACAATCGGGCTTATCAAAGCTATTGACTCGTTTGACTACACAAAGAATGTTCGCCTTGCGACCTACGCGTCACGCTGTATCGAAAATGAGGTGCTGATGCATTTTCGCTCCGCAAAGAAGCAAAACAGCGATCTGCATCTATCAGACACAATTGAAACCGATAAAGACGGCAACCCGCTTACAATTGAGGATACGCTGAGCGACAGCAGAGATATGGCTGAAGACCTTGAAAAGAAAACGCAGTGGCAAAAAGTAGCGAAGTATATAAGTAAAATGCAAAATGAACGTGAACGAGAGATAATAATCCTGCGATACGGACTGCGCGGTGAAGCTCCGATGACACAGCGTGAAATTGCTCAGCAACTCGGAATCAGCAGATCGTATGTATCAAGGATTGAGAAAAAAGTAATCGAAGATATTAGAAACTGTTTTTAGTCTTAAAACAATGCTGAAAAACTAACGCACGGTGCTTTGCGACACCGTGCGTTCTATTAAATTATTGTAATCTTGATCTGCCGGAATAATACGCCATAAGCAACTGTTTTATTATACATCTCAATTGGCGAATCATTAAAACCAAGTTCTGCCTGTTTGCAATGCTAATTTCATCTTAATGAGGATAGCTTTATTTAAGCACCCAGGTTTCGGTTGCTGCTATTCCGTTGTCGTCAATAATAATTGCCTGATAATTCTTATCTTTCTTCATCAGGTAAATTCTGTATTGTTCGTTACCCATTTCGTCGGTTCTGAGTGTAAAAACTGCCAGATTGTCGTTGACAGTTTTGCCAACATTATCAGTTTTTATTCCGGGTGCTTCAAATGTAAGTGAAGAAAAAACGGAGTCTTTATCAACCGTTGATACAAGGGTGATTTTCGACTTGCCCTTAGGACTGTTTGTTAGTTTTGCAAAAAATTCCGACTCAACAGTCTTTTTGTCAAGTTCAGTTGCAAGCTTCTTTGAACCGTTCTCTTTAAAGTCTTTTTTCAACATCAGAAAACTAATAAAATCAGCCTTAAAATCACTCATTTTAGATTTTGTAACACTGTGATATTTAATAAAATCGTCATTTTCATCCGCCATAAATGTCAAGTCATATACATCGTATTTTGCATCAAACTCAACAGTTATTTCATCATCTTTAACAGTATATTTTTCGGTGTATTTATTTGCCTCAGCTTCGTTGGATACAAAAAGTATCGCACTACCTTTTTTGAATGTGATTTCCTGATACAGACCGAAGTCACCCGGATCGCCGAGGAGCACAAAAGTTTTGCCTTCAAGCTTACCTTTGAGCGAATCACCTGACACTGCTTTTGATGCAACCGTAGTTGCGGCAGTTGATATTTCTTCCTCCGTTACGGTTGTTTCAGGCGCGGGAGCAGGAATCGGCTTTAAATAGAAATGAGCCACTAAAGCAACAACAGCTATAACAACAACCGTTATTGCTAATTTTATGAGCCAGTTATAATTCTTTTTTCTTTTATATGGCTCCTGTTCCTGCGAAGTATCCTCGCTGTCTTCAAGACTTCTATGTGGTCTAATGCTAAGATCATAGCCGCAATGAGGACACTCCTTCGCCTCATATGAAATAACCTTATTGCAATTTGGACAGATTATGATAATCACCTCTGGATATATAATAACGATATATTTTTACAATAAAATTAAAAATGAATTAACATTTCTGAAATTCTGAAAAAAGACACAACTATAGCAATTTTACACGCAAAATATAATCAATCCATATTTTCAAAGCAATATGAAAAGCTGTATAAACTACTCAACAGTTATGTTTTCAAACTGTGTACCGTTGCCGTCGGTAATAATCATTTGGTAACCGTCCGCAGTTTTTTCAATGCAGAATTTATATCTGTTCGGCTCACCGTCGTGACTGTTATAAACGTACATATCGCAGTAAAGCAGGCTGTCGTTTATTCCCTTGCAGTTGATGTTATATTCCTCGTTGTAGCCGTCGATTGAAGCAAGCATAATATCATCGGCATATTCCGCATCGGTGTTAAAGGTAACCTTAACGCTGTCTGACATTTCAAGCGCGCCTTTGAAGTACGAAAGGTCAAAGGTTTTACCGTTAATCTCGCTTACGATATCAGTTTTTGACTCGTTATCGTAATCAGATTTGATTACGGCAAGGTCATTATCCGTGCCAACGCCCTCTGCACTCTCGGAATAATTGATGAACTGACTTTTGCCAGTGTACTCAAACACGAAACTGTCGCTTTTGATGTTTGCGGTGTCAAAAGCAACATGCACGCCGTCGTTTTTAACGCTGTAGTCGGCGGAGTAAGTACTTTCCTCGCCCATAATCTGCTGTTTCAGCTCGGCTTTGCCGTCGCTGAAGGAAATCATAAAGCAGTCGCCCTCCATGCCGACAGTCTTGCCAAGCAGAACGTAGGTATTGCCATTAAGCTTTTCCTCCGTTATTTGGCCAACGCTAACTTTTTCTGTAGTGGTTTCGGCTGCGGTGGTAGATACGGATTGCGTGGTCTGAGTTTCACTTGCAGCGGCAGTGGTTTCGGGCGTTTTGTCGCCGCCCTTGCCAAGCATCACGGCTGCCAGTGCAATGCAAATAATCAAAACCGCCGCAATAACGATAATAACCGCAACTCTTTTGTTATTCTTTTTGTTTTTTTCAGTACTCATAATTTACCTCTTTGGTATTATTAAAGCAAAGCGCGAACATCTCTGTTCGCGCTTTTAAATTAAAATGTGATGACAATTATTCTGCAGCTTCTGCTTCTTCGCCTTCGTCGGTCTTTTTCTCTTTGAGGAGAACAAATTTTTCCATCGGGAAGAGTACAACCATCTGTACAAATCCTGCTGCAAGACCTGCAATCGTTCTTGCAAGAGGCTGAACCCAAGCCCACGGGATTTTAGCGATGATACCAACAAGCCAGCCCTGGAACCATGTTG
>CAYZPT010000050.1:0-806 GCA_964480285.1 uncultured Bacteroides sp. | reverse complement strand
CAAGTCCAAGGGCCAGAACCCTGAACTCTGGCCGGCTGGCCCAGCCCTGCTTCTATGCAATCGTTCTTGCAAGAGGCTGAATCCATGACCACGGAATCTTAGCAATGATACCTACGAGCCAACCCTGGAACCATGTTGAGAACAGGATAAGAGCAATCATAAGTACGATATAAATTGCAAAGTTGTACCACGGTGCGTCTGACTTAAAGGTTGTCTTTTTATTCTGATAGAAGCCGTAGATGTTTGCAATAAGGTTTGAAAGGAAGAACGGAAGAAGGAAGCCCCATGTTACGATACCGCCGACAACAACGCCGTTTTCAATAACGCCGCCGAGGTTGCCTGTTGCTGCGTCGATAACATACTTGCCAACCTGCTTGATGCCCTGCTCCGTAGTCGGGTCAAATACAACGTTAGGATCAAAAATACCCTGAAGGAACTTCGGAAGCGGTGTAACAACTTTATCAAAGACAAACGGAAGCACGTTAGCCAGAACGAGCTGGATAATTGTAACAAGTCCGCTTACAACCATAAATTTGATAAGCTGCCACAGGGTTTTTATACCCGAGCCTTTTTCCTCTGCAGCGTTGTCAAGACCGCCCAGAGAAATCTTTTTCTTTTCATCTGCCATAATTTCTACTCCTTAATTATGAATTTTGTTTTTAACATATCCATTATATCAAGTTTGTCGATACAATGCAATAACTTTTTTCACACAATCGAAAAATAAAGCCCCTCTATGCAAGAGAGGCTACGTCATCTTTCCACCAGATGGAATCCAGATGATAAAGCGGTATGCCGGTTATCTC
>CAYZPT010000049.1:0-13548 GCA_964480285.1 uncultured Bacteroides sp. | reverse complement strand
CTGTTTGTTGCAGGAATTGTTTTCCTCATCGTATCGTTTACAATGCACGGCTCAGAATGGGCTATGAAGAACTACAATCCGCACCTTTACCGCAACGGCGAGCTTATCGGCGCAGGTACTATATACGACTCAAACGATAAAATCCTTGCGCAGACCGTTGACGGAAAGCGTGTTTACGCTGAGGATGTAACCACAAGAAAATCCACGCTGCACACTGTCGGCGATCCTAAAAACTTCATTTCAACAGGTGTGCAGAACACCTTTGACTCAAAGCTTACCGGCTACAACCTTTTGCTTGGCGTTTACAACATTGAGCGTTACGGCAAGGGAAATGACCTGAAGCTTACTATAAACGCTGACTTGTGCAACAGCGCATATAATCTGCTTGACGGCAGAAAAGGCACAATCGGCATTGCAAACTACAAGACAGGCGAAATCGTGTGCCTTGTAAGCTCTCCGTCATACGATGTTGAAGACGTACCCGACGACCTTGAAACAAACGAATACTACGAGGGCGTTTACATTAACCGTCTTCTTTCGGCTCACTATGTTCCGGGATCGACTTTCAAGCTCGTCACTGCGATTTGCGCTATCGAAAATATACCCGATATTTATGAAAGAACCTGGGTTTGCAACGGCGGCTACACACCGAAAAAAGGTGTGACGATTGAATGTAACGCTGACCACGGCGATTCAATCAATTTCAAAGATGCGCTTGCAAAGAGCTGTAACTCGGTTTTTGCACAGCTCGCGATTGAGCTTGGCAGTGAAAAGCTGACTGCTACGGCAAAGGAACTCGGTATCGGATCAAAAATCACCGTAAGCGGTGAGATTGACGGCTTCGGCGGTGAATTCAATGTGGACAAGGCTGCTGACGACCTGCTCGGATGGACAGGCATAGGTCAGGGCAACACACGTATTGCTCCGATTACAATGCTCAGAATAAGCAGTGCTATTGCAAATGGAGGCAAGGCTGTATCGTTCAACATAATCAACGATTTTGCAAACCAGGCAGGTAAGGCGCTTAACATCACTCTGCCGACCAACAAGGTTGAGATGATGAGTGCAAACACCGCCGCAAATATGAAGAGTATGATGCGCTATAACGTTCAAAGCTGGTACGGCGACGGCAACTATCCCGGACTTAATCTTTGCGCAAAGAGCGGTACGGCGCAGATTGACTCTGATGAAGACCACAACATTGCGTGGTTCACAGGCTTTATGGATGACAGCAAGCACCCGTATGCTTTTGTTGTAGTTGTTGAAAACGGCGGCTCCGGCAGCCAGACTGCAGGACCGATTGCAAATCAGTTGCTGCAGCAGTTGCTGTAGCAGTTTGCAGTGTGCAGTTGTTGGTTACTCGCTACGCTCAAACAAATAAAATGGGTGTGGGCAACGCCCACCTACCAACTGCTAACTGCTAACCGCATACTGCTAACGACTAACTGAAAGCAGGCATATCGTGCCTGCTTTACGCATATTATCAATAGGTGATAATATGCAGGTTATAACGTTTAAGGCAAAACCAAAGATGATTCTCGGAGTAATTCTGGCGTTGACGGGAGTAATTGTTATACTGCTGACGTTCCTGTCGGATCACGGCGGAAAAGCAGAACAGACATCCGCAGACATCATCAGTTGTGCAACAGAAAAAGAGCGCAGCGCTTACCTTACTTCGCTCGGCTGGGAATTTGATTCGTCTACGGAAAAGGACATTACTATTCCCTCCACGTTCAATCAGGTTTATGAAAACTACAACGCTCTGCAGAAAGAGCACGGATTTGATCTTGAGCCATACAAGGGCAAACCCGCCACGATTTACACATATAACATAACTAACTATAAGGATAATAAAAAAGTTATTGCAAATCTACTGGTGTGCGACGGCAAATTGATCGGCGCTGATCTGTGTGATCCTTCTGCAAAAGACGGCTTTTTGACAGGACTTACATCAAATGACGCGACTTGACAAACTTGTATCAGACAAACTGAATATTACGCGCAAAGAGGCAAAGGCGCTGATTAAAAGCGGTGCAGTCAACGTGGGCGGAAAAGCAGCGGCTTCAGGCGACATCAAGTGCGGTGAATGCGATGAGATTACAGTAAACGGCAAACCGCTTGACACGCGCAGGTTCGTCTATATTATGATGAACAAGCCCAAGGGCGTTATCTGCGCGACAGACGGCAAGGGTGAAAAAACCGTGCTTGACCTGTTGCCCGAAGATATGCGGCGCAAAGGACTGTTCCCTGCCGGACGGCTTGACAAGGATACAACCGGCTTTGTGCTGATTACCGATGACGGCGACTTTGCGCACAGCATACTTTCTCCGTCAAAGCACGTTAAAAAAACGTATATCGCCATACTGGACAAGCCTGTAAACAACAGTATAATCAGCGATTTTGAAGGCGGAATGACGCTTGGCGAGGAAAAACTGCTGCCGGCAAAGCTGACTGTCATTGAAAACTGCACGGTTCAGGTTGAAATTTCGCAGGGTATTTACCACCAGATAAAGCGGATGTTCAGCAAACACCGAATTGAAGTTGTTGAACTGAAACGCACAAAAATAGGTGTGCTTGAACTTGATGAAAAACTTGCCGAAGGTGAGTGCCGTTACATCCAATCTGATGAAATTGACAAAATGTGTAAAAAATAGTCAAACTATATAATCTTTTTATCCGCATTTGACACACAATATATTGTGCTATTTAGACACTTTATGCAAATACTACAACTTTTTTAAAGTTTTTTTGTGAAAAAGGTTGCAAAAATATCGAATCGATTGTATAATATTAACAATTGATTTGATATTTTTTTGTGCAAGTTTATTGCAATTGTTTAAGAGTGGAGGTATTAATATGCCTAACAGGTTATTCCAGGGCGTTATAAATCAGATGAGAGATACGACCGACCGGGTTATCGGCGTCGTTGATGAAAGCGGCACAATTATTTCCTGCAGCGAACTTCCTCTTATCGGTGAAGTGCGCAAGGGCGTTATTGCAGCAGGCGTTTTCGGCGGTCAGCCGATTTGTGTTGACTCCTGCACATACAAGGCATTCGGCGACAGCGTTCATCCGGAATACGCAGTCTTTGTTGACGGCACGGACGAACTCAGCAGAAACTATGCCGGCATTATCGCAATAGCCCTTGAGCAGATTAAGAATAATAATGACGAAAAATTTGACCGTTCTAATTTTGTTAAGAACGTAATACTTGACAACATCCTTCCCGGCGATATTTACATTAAGTCAAGGGAATTGCACTTTAACAATGACGCGTCGAGAGTTGTGTTCCTTATCAGGGTTACAAGCAACACAGATGTTTCTGTTTTCGATGTGCTGCAGAACTTCTTCCCCGACAAGTCGAAGGATTACATCATTAATATCAACGAGCACGATATTGCTCTTATCAAAGAGGTTCGCCCGAACGTTGAGGGCAAGGATCTTGAAAAACTTGCGCAGTCAATCTGCGACACACTTTCAACCGAGTTTTACTGCAATGCAATTGTGGGTATCGGATCCAGCGTTACAGGTATTAAGGAGCTTGCCGCATCATTTAAGGAAGCGCAGGTTGCGCTTGAGGTCGGCAAAGTGTTTGACACAGAGCGCACAATCATCAGTTATGAGAACCTCGGTATTGCAAGGCTGATTTATCAGCTGCCAACTACGCTGTGCGATATGTTCCTCAAGGAAGTGTTCAAAAAAGGCTCAATAGATTCGCTTGATCAGGAAACACTGTTTACCATTCAGAAATTCTTTGAGAACAACCTCAATGTCAGCGAAACTTCAAGAAAGCTGTTTGTTCACCGTAACACGCTTGTGTACAGACTTGAGAAAATCAAAAAGCTCACAGGTCTTGACCTGCGCGAGTTTGATGACGCTATCGTATTTAAAGTAGCGCTGATGGTTAACAAGTACCTGAATTCCACACCGGTTAAATATTAAAATATTTGTGGCGCGATGCAGGCATCGCGCCCTACTTTTATGTTGAAAAACGGCGACTGTTGTGTTATTATTATAATGTTATGAAAAAAGTTGTTATTATAGGCGCAGGACCGGCAGGTCTTACTGCTGCGGACACCCTGCTCAAAAGCGATAAAAATGAATATGACATCACTGTTCTTGAGGAGAGCGACGACATCGGCGGCATTTCAAAAACCGTCAGATACAACGGTCACCGTATGGACATCGGCGGTCACAGGTTTTTCTCAAAGGACGAGCGCGTTATGCAGTGGTGGCGCGACAGACTGCCCGTCCAGGGCAAACCGTCTTTTGACGACAAGAAGCTCGGCAGGGAGAAAACGCTGTCACAGGGCGGTCCCGACCCCGATGCGGAGGACGAGGTTTTCCTTGTGCGTAACAGATTGTCACGAATATATTTCCTCGGCAAGTTCTTTGACTACCCCATTTCGCTCAAGCCGCAGACCTTCATCAATATGGGCTTTGTGCGCACTGTCAAATCGGGATTCACCTACGCCGGCTCGCTGATACACAAACGCGAGGAAAAAAGCCTTGAGGATTTGTATATCAACCACTTTGGCAGAGAGCTGTACTCGCTGTTTTTTGAGGGCTACACCGAAAAGCTGTGGGGCAGACACCCGAGCCAGATTGACCCGAGCTGGGGCAAACAGAGAGTTAAGGGCATTTCCGTAACAGAGGTTGTTCGCGACGCGATGGCAAAGGTTTTCGGCAAAGACAGAAAGTCGAAAGAAACCTCGCTGATTGAGGAATTCAACTACCCGAAATACGGACCCGGTCAGCTTTGGGAAAAGGTTGCAGACGACGTTGAGCAGGACGGCGCGAAGATTATAAAGCACGCCAAAGCAGTCGGCATAAACGGAGGCGACGGCGAGTTGACCTCTGTAACATATGAAAAAAACGGTGAAAAAATCACCGTTGACGCCGACATCGTTATGTCCTCAATGCCGGTTAAGGACCTTATTGAAGCAATGGACTTCGATGTGCCGCAGGATATTCAGCGCATTGCAGGCGGGCTTCCATACCGCGATTTTGTAACGGTTGGTCTGCTCGTTGACAAACTGAAAGTTAAGAATGAAACCGATATAAAAACGCTCGGCAACATTGTGCCCGACTGCTGGATTTACGTGCAGGATACAGGCGTCAAGCTCGGCAGGATTCAGGTGTTCAACAACTGGTCACCGTACCTTGTCAAGGACCCCGAAAACACTGTGTGGATTGGTCTTGAATACTTCTGCAACGAGGGCGATGACTTCTGGAATATGAGCGATGAGGACTGCTTTGAGCAGGCGGTGCGCGAGCTTGTTACAATGGGCGTTATTGAATCAAAGGCTAATGTACTTGACCACCACCGCGAAAAGGTTAAAAAGGCGTACCCCGCTTACTTTGATACCTACGACGAGATGGACAAGGTTGTTGACTACCTAAACACGTTTGACAACCTTTACTGCATCGGCAGGAACGGTCAGCACCGCTACAACAATATGGACCACTCGATGGCGACTGCATTTGAGGCGGTTGAAGCTATTGAAAGCGGCAACACCGACAAAACTGCAATATGGAACGTTAATACGGAACAAGCGTATCATGAAAAGAAGGCAGACTGATGTCTGCCTTCTTCGTTTACAGTATGCAGTTAGCAGTCAGCAGTTGTCGGGCGGGCGTTGCCCGCACCCATTTATACAGAGCGAGTTGCGTATGAGATGGAAAACATATTAACGCCACTTCGTGGCAACACCTCATCCGACGGCTCCGCCGCCACCTTCCCTTCAAGGGGAAGTCTATGTGGTACAAGGACGTACAAGGACTATTTTAGTATTTTCCATATAAAATGTTTTTTTGAAAAATACCATTTTTATACTTGTACATCCTTGTACAAATAAAAAAATATTGCATTAATTATTCATATGTGATATGATAGACCCACTTATATATTTTAAATTAAGGAGGAGTTTTATGTCACAGGCACAAATCGGTATTATGATTTCGATTGTGGTATACCTTGCAGTCGTTGTCATAATCGGTGTAATCTACTCAAAAAGAACAAAAAATGTTGGCGACTTTTACCTTGGCGGACGTAAGCTCGGCCCACTCGTTACTGCAATGAGTGCAGAGGCTTCGGATATGTCGAGCTGGCTGCTTATGGGTCTGCCCGGCGTTGCGCTGCTTGCAGGCTTTGCAGAGGCAGGCTGGACGGCTATCGGCCTTGCAGTCGGTACATATCTCAACTGGCTCATAGTTGCCAAAAAGCTGCGTAACTATTCGGCAAATATCGGCGCAATCACAGTACCTGACTTTTTCTCACGCAGGTACAAGGACGAAAAGAAAATTCTTATGGCTATCGCCGCTCTGGTAATCATTGTATTCTTTGTTCCTTATACTGCTTCAGGTTTTTCCGCTTGCGGTAAGCTGTTCGGAACACTTTTCGGCGTTGATTACCATATTGCGCTCATAATTTCGGCTATAGTTATTGTTGGCTACACCTCACTCGGAGGCTTCAACGCTGCATCTACCACAGACTTTATTCAGTCAATCATTATGACTATTGCACTTATCGTGGTACTTGGCTACGGTATTACTCAGGCAGGCGGAATTGATGCTGTTTCAGAAAACGCAAAGAGCCTTCCCGGTTATCTTGAAATGTTCCACACATACGACGCTGAAAACGGCGTACGCACAAGTTACGGCTTTATCACCGTTATATCAACGCTCGCGTGGGGTCTCGGCTACTTTGGTATGCCGCACATCCTGCTCAGATTTATGGCTATTGAAAAGCCTGAAAAAATCAAGCTTTCACGCCGCGTTGCTACTGTATGGGTTGTAATTTCAATGGCAATCGCTGTTATTATCGGTGTTGTAGGTAACGCTATGATTGCAAACAAGGCAAACGGCTTTAACGAGCTTGCCGACAGCGAGAGAATTATTATTGAAACCGCCAAGCTCCTTGCAAACCACGGCATTATTCCTGCACTTATCGCAGGTGTTATCCTTGCAGGTATTCTTGCAAGCACAATGTCAACGGCTGACAGCCAGCTGCTCGCTGCTTCATCATCTGCAAGTGAGAACATCCTCGGCGGTCTGTTCAAGCTTAAGCTCAGCGAAACTGCACAGATGGTTGTTGCAAGAGCTACTCTTATCATAATTTCCGTAATCGGCGTTATCGTTGCATGGAACGAGGATTCATCGGTATTCAAAATTGTATCGTTCGCATGGGGCGGCTTCGGTGCTGCATTCGGTCCTGTTATGCTACTGGCTCTGTTCTGGAAGCGTTCAAACAAATACGGCGCAATCGCAGGTATGCTTGCAGGCGGAATAATGATATTTGTATGGAAGTTTGCTGTAAGACCTATCGGCGGCGCGTTCGATATCTATGAGCTGCTGCCTGCATTCATTGTCGCACTTGCAGTTAACGTAATCGTTTCGCTTATCACACCTGCTCCTGATGAGGATACTTTGGAAACATTTGAAAAAGTTAAGAGCTTAAAATAACATCAATTTGATGATATAATACTCAGAAATTATATAGCATTACATAATTATCAAAGCGGGAAGGCAATGCCTTCCCGCTTCTGTTTTTATTATTAGTATTCGCCGATTACTGTGGATTTTACATTAGACCATTTGCTGTAGTATGTTTTGCCGCCTACTTTGTTAAAGGTTCTTATTCTGAAGAAATACCTTTTGCCAATCACCAATACATTATCCCCCGGGCTGTTGAGACATACTGAAATAACCTTACAATTGTTATCGCCATACTCCCATTCCAGGAACCAGAAAATATCAGTGTGGCTCTCATATTCATGGCGTCCGTCGTTGTACGGGCAGGTGTATTTTCTTGTGTAACTGTCCTTTCTGAAATCGCTGTATTGCGATACCTGAAGCTGATAGCCCTGGCAGTTCTCTACCCATTTGAAATCAGCATGAGCATAATGACAGCCGGATGATGAATAAAGGTCTGTTATTCTTGTAGGGGTCGGCTTTTTATTTCTTTTTGTAACAACGCTTTTTGCCTTGCTCCATTTTGAGAAATACTTTTTACCGTTTACGACTCTGTATGTTCTGATGCGAACATAGTATTTTTTGCCGCCTTTTAAGCCTTTTACGGTTACCGCAGTCTTATTTTTGCCCTTTACTGTTTTCGCTTTTTTATTGCTTTTGAACTTGCTGCTGGTTGAATACTGTATCTGATAACCGCTTGTTTTGTTGGGTTGCTTTTTCCACTTAACGGTAAAAGCTGTGGTCTTTCCTTTGATTTTTGCTATTGAAGTTCCTCTTGGCTCAAGCCCTGTTTTTGTAACAACGCTCTTTTTATTTGACCATTTTGAGTAGTACTTTTTGCCTTTATATACTCTGTAAACACGTACGCGGACATAATATCTTTTGCCGCCTTTCAGGTTCTTAACGGTAAGTGCGGTTTTTGTTTTATCCTTAACAGTTCTGGTTTTTCTGTTCTTTTTGAACTTGCTGTTTGTTGAGTACTGAATCTGATACCCGCTTGTGTTTTTAGTTTTCTTTTTCCACTTTACAGTAAACGACTTTTTCTTTGACGCAATTTTTACAATTGAGGTTGCCGTGGGTTTGGTAGCGCCGCTTTTTTTAGTTGTTTCATCATTATTGTATGTTCTGCGGTTATTCTTATTTCCACTTCCGTAGCACCATGAACACATATGATATCCGCGGCCGTGGCATCTGGGGCATGTTTCCCACTCAAAGTCGTCCGACATAACATTATAGCTGTAATTGTGACCCGAGCCGGAACAAAGGGTGCAGGTTTGAAATCCGTCACCGCCGCAATGCGTGCACGGATCCTTTTTTGCCTCGGCAACAACGGGTGCGATGCTCATTGATGTAAATATTACGGCAAGCGACATAATCATTGCCAATACTCTACTATAGATTTTTTTACCCATTAACTCATCCTTTCATATTCTTAAAATTGGGTACAGTCCACTTTAAGTATATCATATCGCCGATTTTTAGTCAATAAAAAAGGTCTGTCCAAAAAAGACAGACCTTAAATCTTGTAGCTATTACTGCTCTACGGGATAAACAGAAACTTTCTTCCTGCCCTTACCCATCTTTTCAAAACGAACAGTGCCGTCGACAAGAGCAAAGAGTGTGTCGTCCTTGCCGATACCTACGTTGTTACCGGGATGGATGTGTGTTCCTCTCTGGCGATAGAGAATGTTGCCTGCGAGAACGAACTGACCGTCAGCTCTCTTGGCGCCGAGTCTTTTGGATTCGGAATCTCTGCCGTTCTTGGTGGAACCCATACCTTTTTTATGAGCAAAAAGCTGTATATCTAACTTAAGCATAGTTATTCCTCCATAAATTTCACTTTAATATTATCAGGATACTGCGCTGCAAGCTCCGTTAAGTGAAGCTCAAGCCCTTTTAAAATATCCTGAGCCGACTGCGGTGATGATTTTACATTCAGCCTTAAGTAGCCGTCGGTTGCCGTTGCGTCTGCGTCAAGACCGATAACCTCTGTTACAGTATTTGCTGCCATAAGGCACGCGCTTGACACTGCCGCGCAGACAATATCCTGACCGCTTGGTGCTGCCATAGAATGACCCTTGCACTCGAAGCCTGTAATCAAATCTCCGCTTTTGTTAAAACTAACTATAATCATTATGCGTTAATTGCGGTAATCTCAACCTTTGTGTATGGCTGACGATGACCCATCTTGCGCTTTTCGTTCTTCTTCGGCTTATAGGTGAAAACGGTAATCTTCTTGCCCTTGCCGTTCTTGAGAACCTTTGCATTAACGGTAGCTTTAGCAACATCCTTGCCGAATTTGAAGCCGAGCTCATCGCTTACTGCAAGAACCTTATCAAATGTAACGTCTGCATCCTCGTCTACGCCGAGCTTTTCGATGTAGAGCACGTCGCCTTCAGAAACTTTGTACTGCTTACCGCCTGTTTCAATAACTGCGTACATAGTAAACTTGTTCCCTTTCATAAGACTCGCTACGATAGGCGCGTCCAAACACATTTCGTGATTAAAGCATTTTGCAAAGCAAAATACTGACAATCACTCCATTGGATAAACGTCTTGTGTGCCTATAATATGCGGCTTATAAATTATAGCATAAATTACAAGATTGTCAAGCACATTTTTTCGGCATCAATATTTGGTAAAAAGGGGCAAAAGCAGCACTACAATTTGTGGTGCATTTACGGTGATTAAACCGTCAGCAAACTTATAAACATAATAAAGGGAACACCGTAAAAGATGTTCCCAAAAATGTTATTTTACTTTAATGCTCTTTGCCTTTGACCATTTACTGTAAGCTTTTTCTCCGTTGCCCTGGTTGATGTAAGCACGGACTCTTACGTAATATCTTTTCTTTGATTTGAGCTTTGAAATAGTCTTCTTTGTATTGTTTTTACCCTTTACGGTAACAGTCTTTTTCTTCTTGAAGTTTTTATAAACAGAATACTGGACCTGATAACCGTCAATATCTTTGAAGTCTTTTGACCAGTTGAGTCTGATTGTCTTCTTTTTAGGCGAACTGATTTTCCTTACAGTAGGTCTGATTGTGCTGTAGCTGCTTAAGTTGCGTGTATCTTTGCAGATCACATTTCCGCCGTTTTTAAGCTTTGAAGTAATGGTAAATTTGCCATTCTTTTTGAAATAACCGTTATAGTTTTTGATCTTGAAAATTTTGCTGTTAGAGCTCTGGTATGTTAACTGTGAATTGGGAATTGTAACGTAATCTCTGTAATATCCGCCTGCATAGAATTTTGTTGAGAGAACATAGTATCTGCCATTGTTCTTAGAAGTATAATTAATACGCTTTTCCTTAAACTTCGACAGCGCCACATTAACCTTGTAGCTCTTAACGTTATCAGAGAAATCAGGTGTTCCGAAAACTTCTTTTGTAGAAATTATTGCATAGATGGTGTATGTGTCCTTGTAACCAAAAACACCTATACCGATACTGCGAATACCGGAAAAACCGTAAGCCAAGCTGTCAAGCGCACTTTCAACATTTTCCGCATCCGGATTATAAAGTGTGTTGAAAATCGTGTCTGAATAATTGCCGTATCCACTGACAAGAGACGTAATAGGGCTGCCGTCCGGTCTGGTATCGTTTGTTACGTCATAGTAAAGCATAATCTCAGCCGCTCTTCTTTGAGCAGTAGCGGTAAGCGCATCATCAATATAGATTTTTTCATAACCGTAATTGGCTCTTTTGGCGTTGATGCCGTTCATTGCTTCCTGAATAATACTTGCATACTGCGTGCCTTTGAGAGTTACTGATACTGTTTTCGCCTGCGCAGCATCGGCACTGACGCTGAAACTCATACAGCTAAGACACATAAGAACTGCAAGTATTACCGATAAAGATTTTTTCATATTAAACTCTCCTTTTTTGTAATAATATTATTATATTTTATTTGTTTAAAAAAGTCAATATAACCAACATATGGCGGAAGTACCGATGAGCAAACTACCACATAATGTGGAGATGAAATTTTACCCTTTTTGGCTCTGAAATCTGCATATAAAATTTATAAATTTTGTCTTTACAAATAAATATTATTATGCTATAATACATCACGCTGAAAACGAATTACTCGGA
Source organism: uncultured Bacteroides sp. (assembly GCA_964480285.1). Classification (GTDB taxonomy): domain Bacteria; phylum Bacillota; class Clostridia; order Oscillospirales; family Acutalibacteraceae; genus Eubacterium_R. The sequence continues at coordinate 1,985 of CAYZPT010000049.1, read as the reverse complement.
TACGGGGTTCACCTTCCCGCTTCTGTGTTGTTCGCAAAGGCAAATATTACGAAAGGTGGAAATGGCTTTATGACACAGGAACAAAAGCAAGCTATCATCAAGGAGTACGCTATCCACGAGGGTGACACAGGTTCCGCACAGGTTCAGGTTGCTGTTCTTACTGCAAGAATCAACGAGCTGACCGAGCACCTCAAGGTTCACAAGAAGGACCATCACTCACGCCGCGGTCTTCTTAAGATGGTTGGTCACAGAAGAAACCTCCTTGCTTACATCTACAAGAATGATGTACAGGAATACCGTGACCTTATCGCAAAGCTCGGTATCCGTAATACTATCGAGCGTAATGTTGCAGACGCTGAAATTGAAGTTAAAGCAGAAGAAGTAGCAGAGGAAGAATAATCAAACAGGCAGACGGTACGGTGTATCGTCTGCTTAATGATTTTTAGTAAAGGAAGATTTTGGGAGGAAGTTAAGTAGTAGTAATAAATTGAGATTGTTTTTACAGCTTAAAGCAGTTTGAATTTATTACTATTATTCCCCCTTAAATCCTCCGAAGTTTTAAACGAAAGAGAGGTAAAAGAATGTTTTTCAAGAATTTTAAGGTATGGGAAACAGAACTTGCAGGCAGAAAGCTCACCCTTGAAACAGGTAAAATGGCAGGCCTTGCAAACGCATCCATCATGGCACGTTACGGCGAGACAGAAGTTCTTTGTAACGTAACCGCATCCGCTAAGCCGAGAGAAGGCGTTGACTTCTTCCCGCTCAGCGTTGACTACGAAGAGAAGCTTTATTCAGTAGGTAAAATCCCGGGTTCATTCCAGAGACGTGAGGCAAGACCGAGCGAAAAGGCAATCCTTACATCACGCTGCATTGACCGCCCGATCCGCCCGCTGTTCCCGAAAGATTTAAGAAACGACTGCTCAGTTGTTGCAACTGTTATGTCGGTTGACCCCGACTGCTCACCTGAAATCACAGCGATGATCGGTGTTTCCGCTGCAATTGCAATTTCGGACATTCCGTGGGACGGCCCGATTGCAGGCGTTAACGTTGGTCTTGTTGACGGCGAAATCGTTATCAACCCGACTCTTGAGCAGCGCGAGGTATCCGACCTTGTACTTACAGTTGCTTCAACAGCAGACCTTGTTGCTATGATTGAAGCAGGTGCAAACGAGATTGACGACGACACAATGTTCAACGCTATTATGGCAGGTCACGAGGAGAACAAGAAGATTGTTCAGTTCATCCAGGGCATTGTTGACGAGGTCGGCAAAGAGAAGTTTGAGTATGAGTCATCTGATCCGGATCCGGAGATTATGGCTGAGATTGAGGACTTCTGCATCGAAGATGTTAAGAAGGCTCTTGACACTGACGACAAGACAGTTCGCGACGCTGCACTTCTTCCGATTTACGAAGCAGTACACGAGAAGTTCGACGAGCGTTTTGAAGATAATCCGGAAAAGATTGAAGAGATTATGTACCTTGTACAGAAGCACGTTGTACGTGCATGGCTCAAGGACGAGCACAAGCGTGTTGACGGACGCGGCATTGATGACATCCGCCCGCTTAACGCAGAGGTTGATCTGCTTGCAAGAACTCACGGCTCAGGTCTGTTCACAAGAGGTCAGACTCAGGTGCTTTCAATCGCAACACTCGGCACAATGTCTGACGCACAGAGACTTGACGGTCTTGACGAGCAGACTGAAAAGAGATACATTCACCACTATAACTTCCCGTCATACTCTGTCGGCGAAACAAGACCTTCAAGAGGTCCGGGCAGACGTGAAATCGGTCACGGCGCGCTTGCTGAAAAGGCGCTTTTGCCTGTTATCCCGAGCATTGACGACTTCCCGTACGCAATCCGCGTAGTATCTGAAGTTCTCTCCTCAAACGGCTCTACCTCACAGGGCTCAATCTGCGGTTCAACACTTGCGCTTATGGCTGCAGGCGTTCCGATTAAAGCACCAGTTGCAGGTATTTCCTGCGGT
>CAYZPT010000048.1:0-13552 GCA_964480285.1 uncultured Bacteroides sp. | reverse complement strand
TGCGTTTCTGTAAACCTCCGACACCTCTGTGTGTTTTACAGTGCCGCAGAGCTTTACTTTTTCATCAAGCTTCTTTGCTCTGATGCAGCTTTTAATATCGTTTTCAAGCGGTCCGCCGCCGTATATTTCGAGTATAAAATCAGCGTACGCCGGCATTTTTTCGATTACATCAAGCAGGAGCATAAGCCCCTTTTTTTCAATCAGTCTGCCGAGATACAGAATCTTTACCGGCGATGCGCTTTGATCCTTTTCAATCCCGAGGTTTTTGAACTCGTTTGCAAGCGCAAGCTCAGACAGCTTGTAGCATTTTGTTTTCATCGCGCGCGACATAAATTCCTGCGTTTCGCTGTTCGTTGCAAAAACGCTGTCAAAATTCATTATCGCCCGTTTGTAGCTCGGGCTTACGGCGCAGGCTTTGTTTATTAATTCTCTGAACCGTTCAACTGCCTTTGAGCGTTCGTAATCCTTCAGCGCTTCCGGTGTTGACTGTCCGCCGCCGACAGGGCCGAAAATTGTGTGCGGCTTCTTAAGTTTCCACATATAGCCGGGTATTCTGAAATCACCCATTGTTACATGGTGAACTATATCAAAGTCAATGCCTGATCTTTTTGCCCAGTTATAAGCGTATCGTTGCCAGAGTATGTAGTAGATGTGGTGGAATGCAGAATTATGCTCTCTGTACCAGTTCAGACAGTCGGGAGTATCTTTGATAACGAGCTTCACATTTGTCAGACCGTTTTCTTCAATCCCTTTTTCAGTGTCTTTTGCGTTAGCTTTCTTTGTACAGAGGTAGATTGTATCCTCAGGCTTGTTAAAATGCTTTGCCGCCTGAAGCGTCCAGTTCCAGCCCACTCCGTCCTCACTGCCGTGGTACGGATTAACGCTGTAGGAACTAAGCAGTATGTTCATAACGTTTCCCCTTGATAACGCTGATGAAGTCGTCAACCTTGCTTTCGGTTGACAGTTTTTGCCTGTATTTCAGGCAGTTGTCAATATATGTGTTGTTTAGGCTTATTTCTTCAAGCTCTTTTTTGCCCCAGTTGTCGTTAACAATGCCGAGCCCCGCGCTTTTTATGTATGACGCGTTGTACGGCACGCTTGTCGTAACAACGGGCGTGGCGCAGGCAACGGATTCCACAACGGAAACCATGTTGTTGTCCTTACGAGTATAAACAAGCATCGCCGCCGCTTTTGCAAGCAGTGCTTTTAGCTTGTCGTGCGGTACCTTGCCGAAGAACTTAACCTTGTTTGCAACACCAAGGCTCTCGGTAAGCGCTTTCAGGTTTGCTTCCTCCTCGCCCTCGCCGCAGATGTAAAGGAAAAAATCCCTGCCCTCAGCGAACTCTGCGAACGCCTTGATTGCCTTGTCAATCTGCTTGCGCGGTATGAGCTGCGAGGGGATAATAAAGTAGTTTCCCTTTTCGGTGCAGGGTGTAAACTTGTCAAGATTAACGCCGTGGTCAATTATCGTGTCAGACACGTTGGCGCAGTATTTTGAAATAAAGTGCTGCGCTTCCTTGCTCCTTGCAACAACGGTTGTGTTCATAAAAAACAGTCTTGCAACAATGTTGTACCAGAGCTTTGACGGCAGCCTGTGCATAATGTTGTTATGCTTTGCAAGCTCGTGCCACACAATTAACTTGCCCCGTGTATGTCTGCCCACCTTTGTGCTCCTTGGCGCAGCGAGCATCAGCGAATTGAGCGAAAACACCTCGCTCGTAATAATCAGGTCGTAGTCCTTGCTGCACGCGGCTCTTTTAACCGACGGACAGTAGGGCAGCACATTTGCAGGGAACAGCTTGTTGAACTTCGTTTTTGCCCAGATTATCTCAAACGGATACTCCTCGTTTACCGTCGGTTTGTAGTTCTCTGCGGCAAACAGCGTGACCTCGTGACCCTTTGCCTTAAATCCGAGGCACAGGTCGTAAATCATCGTATCCTTAATCGACTCGACCTTTTTTATTTCGTGCGTTTCGCTTGTATATAAAATCGGGTTTACAATTAATACTTTCATTACAGTTTACACTTCTGCGCCGTTCAGTGCGGACTTTGATATCTCCGGCAAACCGTCTTTTGCCTCTGCGTTTAATTCGCAGGTAGACAGTTTGTCAAGTTCCTCTTTTGTAACCTTGCCGTCACGCAGATCGCGACAGATTTTGTTTTCGTACATAGAATACTTGTTATCTTTAAAAAAGCGCAGGAATTTGTGCTTAATAACCCATGCTGCAGGTACCCAGATGTACTTGTGCATAGCAGGGGATACTGAACCGACCATCCAGCACTGGCGGTCGCAGTGGCGCACTTTCTCGCGTACCTTTTCCGCCTGCTCACTATTCCACAGCTCGTCCCACGTCTGTTCGTTGAGGTTGCCCATAACCTCTTTTTCTTTTGTGCCGTTGCAGGGCACAACATCGCCGTAAGGATCAATAAAGAAGGTGTCAAACGCCATGTCGCAGGGCAGCAGACGTTTCTGACCGTAGATGTAATTGATAAGTCCGTGATTAAAGTATGCGCGGAACCATTTTTTCGGCGAGTTGGATCTGAGTAGCTCGTTGATAAGCTTTTCAAAATTCTCTGCAACCATCGGGCGGTCATTGATGATATTATTCGATTCAACAAAGTAGAACGAATTGTGCAGCGATGCAGTCGCAAACTCCATATCCATCTCGTCAGACAGCTTGTACAGCGGCACAAGGTCTTTGGCATTTGCGTCCTGAACAGTCATACCGAAGCCGACGTCGGGGTGTTTCATCTCAACAAGCTTTTTGAGCGTTGTGTAGCCCCTGTTAAAGCCGTCCTCAAGACCGCGGATTGCATTGTTCGTCTCTTCCAGTCCCTCAATGCTGATGCGTATGCCCACATTCGGGAACTCCTCGCACAATTCGATGATTTTATCGGTAAAAAAGCCGTTTGTTGAAATAACAATGCGGTCGCTCTTTTTGTAAAGCTCACGCACAATTTCCTTAAGGTCATCGCGTATAAACGGCTCGCCGCCCGTGATGTTTGTAAAATACATCGGGGGCAGCTTCTTTATCGTTTCAATTGTAATTTCCTCTTCTGCAACGGACGGTGCTTTATAGCGGTTACACATAGTGCAGCGTGCGTTGCAGCGGTAGGTGACAATCACCGTACCGTTAAGTTTTTTGGCCATTGTTTTTAGCTTCTTTCTTTTTATAATCGCCAAGCATTACAAAACTTGTAATGCGGAATTTCCTTACAATATATTTTGATACAGGTATCGGCAGCAGCAGTCCGAGTATAAGCATCAGCACGGAGTAAATCGCATATGGCACGCCAAGCATTGAGCCGAGCGCCACGCGTATTGCTATCTGCACGTAGTAACCCATCATGTAAATATCCATTCCGTAATTGCCCACAACCATCAGCGGCGCTTTAAGCACGCCCGTTGTGCTTACGGTAACGGAAATCATATACCATGCAACAATGTTTGCAAGGCAGATTAAAAATGTTGTATAATCTGATTCTTTGTTTGCAAATACGCCCATGTATACGCCGAATATTCCTGCACCGAACAGCAACACAAAACAGCCGCCGTAGAGCAACTTGCTGTTTTTCAGTTTTTCGGTCATAAAGCCTATTACCTTCGGATAGCAGGTGTAAAGGCTCATTCCGGCAAAGAACCAGAAGCCGAAGTGCATTACCATACCTATAACAGGTATTTCAACGGGAACAAACAGCGTGAATATTTTTATTGCAAAAAATACGCCTGTCAGAACAAGATGCGGCACCTTGCACAGCAGTACGGCAACAACACAAAGCACAAACAGCGTGTGCAGGAACCACAGTCCGCCGTTCGGATTGTTTTCACCTAGCAAAAGATCAATAATGATGTTTGACGAAAGCTTGTTGTTTGCGTATTTCTCAAAAAACATTTTGAGCACATAAGATACTGCTGAGTAAAACAGATAGGGGATAATCAGCCTTAAAAATCTGTCTTTTATTACCGCAACGCCTGATTTTACGGAGTCTATACTTTCCGCCTTTTTGTAAAACAGCAGTCCGCTCAGTAAAAACAGTGCCGCCATATGGAAAGTATATGCGTACCCGTGCAGGAATCCGCCGAGTGTTGCACCCTTATTAAAAGAATGACCTGCAGTTACCCAGAAAATCACTAGCGCGCGCATAATATTCAGTTCGTCATAATACTTTTTCTCTTGCATTTTATTCGGTATATATTTTCTCAAGCTTTCTGCAGTAAGTGCCTAAGGTGTCAAAATCTGTCTCAAGGCAGTTTTTGCTCATTTCGTCAGCGTTTGCAAGCGCTTCGTTAATTGCTCTTTCAAAATCGGCACTGTCGCCGCTTTTAAAGAGCACGCCTGTCCTGCCGTTTTCAATAAGCTCGGGGATGCCGCCGATGTCCGCACCTACAACAGGCGTGCCGAGCGAAATACTTTCCATCACTGAAAACGGACAGTTCTCATACCATGTGCTCGGGTAGACAGAACAGCTTGCCTTGCGGATAAGATCCTCAAGCTCCTCTCCGGATTTAAAGCCGACGTTTTTAATGTTCGGTGCAGCGTTCAGCTTGTCCTCAAGGTCGCCCGAACCTGCACAAACAAATTGTATGTTCTTTGTTTCGGGCATTATTTCAATGCCCTTTTCCTTGCTGTACCTGCCGAAGTAGAGCACATATCCCTCTTTTCTCAGCTGCTTTTTTTCGGGCACTTCAACAAAATTGCGCAGCGTAACGGTCATTTTTGCGAGAACCGGATTGGTATCAAGTACGTTTTTGATAAACTCGCTCGGGCAGATTATAACGTTAATCAGCCTGTAAGTGCGCAGGATTTTATAAAATGCTGCTTCGCACATGCCGACAGCGCTTCTTGCCTTTGAGCCGTGAATACAGTTGCGCTTTACGCAGTTAGAAAAGTTGCCGCCGATACATGCGCCGCACACGTTGCCCGTAGAGTCAACCATCATATGATTCGGGCAGACAAGCTGATAGTCGTGCGCTGTATAAATAGTCTTTACTTTTTTATTACCCTTCGTTTTGTAATCCTGAATTGCGTAAATAATGCTCGGTGTGAGCTGGTAGTTAAAGTTGTTAAGATGTATAATATCAGGCTGAAAATCGTCAAGCACAGCCTTCATTCTGCGCTTTGCCTCTGACGAGTAGATTGTCTTTATCGGATACGTCAGTTTCCTCAGCTTGCTTCCGCCGTGAAAGTCCATGTAGTCGGTATATTGCTCCGCGTTGTTGCCGACGCATCTGTCAGGGTGTTCCATACCGAAGTACTGCACCTCGTGTCCCATCGCCTTTAACTGCTCACCGATTTTAAAAATATATGTTTCGGACCCGCCGTTAGGATACAGAAATTTGTTTACCATCAAAATTCTCATTTCAACAGTTCCTCGTACAAATCAAGAGTTTTAAGCGTCACATCCTGCCAATTGTATTTTTCAAGGATGTAATCTGCGCTTTTGCTTTTAAGCTCGCTGAGTTTTTCGTCATCGGCAAGCAGGGCAGACAGCTTGTCTGCAAGATCGTTTACATTGCTTTTTTCAAAAGAAACGCCGTATTCGCCGTAAACCTGAGTGCATTCCTCAATGTCAGACGTAAAGCAGGCGTTGCCGTAGCTCATAGCCTCAAGCAGACTTATGGGCATACCTTCAAGGTCGCTCGGCAGGCAGTAGATAAGAGCGTTAGAGTAAAGCTCGTCAAGCTCTTCGCCCTGAACAAAACCTGTAAAGATAATACGGCCATCGTCCTTTGCAAGCGCTTTTATTTCCTGCTCGTAGTCGCTCGTGTGGCTTGCGCCGCCGGCGATAACAAGCTTTTTATCAGTATCAATTGTCTTGTAAGCCTCAATCAGATAGTGCAGCCCCTTTTCCGGCACAAGTCTGCCGAGAAAGAGAATGTAACTGTCCTTTTCAATCCCGAACTTTTCTTTGACAATCTTTGCCTCGCGGATTTCGGGCTTGCTTATGCCGTTTGATATAAATATGGTTTCTCTGCCGTATGTATCAAGAAAATACTTGCGCACATTATCAGACAGCACTATAACTTTGTCGGCGTGCTTTGCAGCGGCCTTTTCGCCGAATCGCAGGAACTTGGTCGCAAATCCGCCCCATTTTGAACGCTGCCAGTCAAGACCGTGAATAGTCGCAACACACTTTTTGCCGAACAGTTTTGCAAGCAGAATCATCGAGCACGGTCCCTCGGCATGAAAATGAATAACGTCGTAACCGCCGAACACTGCGCGCAGTGTTGCGCCTGCGCTGTAAACAATGGCGTTGAGCTTTGCGCTGTCGGGAGTCGGCACCCATTTGATTTTAACGCCGTTCCACTCTTTAATGGTGTTGTCAAACGCTTCGCCTGCGATGTGCTTGCTTTTTCTGTTATATGCGGTCACGCTGTGTCCGAGTGCAACCATACGGCTTGAAAGCTCACCCACAACTATTTCAACTCCGCCCTCGCGCGAAGGTATTCTTTTGTGACCTATCATTGCAATTTTCACTATTCTGCTCCTTTGTGAGTTAAAACTACAACAACTGTTTTAAGTAAAATTCTTATATCAAGTTCAATAGACCATTCGTCAATGTATTTGCAGTCAAGCTCAACAACCTCTTCAAAATCGGTTATCTGGCTTCTGCCGCTTACCTGCCACATACCGGTAATGCCCGGACGCATGGAAAGTCTGCGCTTGTGGCGGCTCTCATATTTTTTAAATTCGTCGATTGTAGGAGGGCGCGTGCCTACAAGGCTCATATCGCCTTTGAGCACGTTAAAGAATTGCGGCAGCTCGTCAATGCTGTATTTGCGCAGCACCTTGCCGACTTTTGTAATTCGCGGGTCGTCCTGTATTTTGAACATATGCCCGTCCATTTTGTTTCCGTCTTCAAGTTCGGATTTGCGCTCCTCAGCGTCAGCGTACATCGAGCGGATTTTGTAAATGTTAAACGGTCTGCCGTTTTTGCCTATGCGCTGTTGTTTGAAAATCAGCGGTCCCGGGGAATCCTTTTTCAGCGGAATCGCAACTAACGCCATTGCAATCAGAGCGATAATGCAGCCGATTATCGACGCAACAACATCAAATATACGCTTTATAACGAGCAGCGTAGTGTTGTGCTTTGCCGCAGAAAATGTCGCCAGAGGATAACCGGCGTAAATACGGCAGTTGATGTTATCAAACTTGCTGTCCTCAAGCATTTTGTGCAGTCGCGGCATATTGAGATGCACCACTATGCCCATATCTTCAAGCTCTTCAATCAGCTCCTGAATGTTTTCCTTGCCAAGATAGTCAACGCTGATAAATATTTCATCAAGCGGAGATGAGCGTACCCAATCCATAAAAGTCTCGTCGGTAGACACTACCGGGATATCGCAAATCTCTTTCGGGAAACTGTTATTCTGAACAACTGCTGCGCCACCTGCAGCGACAGGTACTCTTGCGCTTTCAAAAATATTATCCGCAATAACTATTCCCGATATGCTCAGCGTCCAGTCCTGCTTGATTCCCTTGACAAACTCTTCCGCAATATCGCTTGTTGTGATTATGCCCACAAGCGACGCGGTCTTGCTGTGTGTGAAAAATCCCGTAATCCATCGTTTCAGAATATATCTCTCCGGCAGAAGCAGAAGAATATAAATCATATATCCCGAAAGTATCATATATCGTGATTCAAGCACCTGGCATTTAAGCAGTACCAGAAACGCCAGAAACATCAGATATGTAAGCGTCGCATTTCTTACAAGCGACATTATTTCATGCGAGCGGTTGCGCTTTGCTATGTCAAGCCTTGAATAAAAGCCCGTAAATACGATTACGTATGCAACCAGCATTACAAAAAAGAACTGGAACCACTCGTTTGACGGATAGTCGATAATTTTAGCATATATGTAGTGAAACACGGTGAATGACACCGCGTTTGCTACTATAAGGCAGGCAAGGTCGGACAGAAATTCCATCCAGAACTGTGTCTTTCCTCTTTTGCTCATTTAATCACCTGAAAGTTTAATATTTGTAATTATAATTATAGTTGTAATTGTAGTTATAATTATATCTGCGATAGTAGGAGTAATACTTCTTCTTATCGCTGCTTACGTCGTTGAGTACGAATCCAAGCACGTTTGCATCAATCTGCTGCAGATTGGAAACCGTAGTCTTAACATCATTGACGTTGGTTGTATCGGTTTTAACAATCAGCACATAGCCTGTTACCTTCTGCGCAAACAGAGTTGAGTCGGTAACTATGTTGATTGGCGGTGTGTCGATAAATACGCAGTCGTAGTGTTCCTTAACAAAGCTCAGCAGCTTGTCCATACGGCTTGACGACAACAGCTCTGCCGGGTTCGGAGGTATTTTGCCGGCTGTCAGTACAGAAAGATTTTCAATCGGGGTTTTGGAAACGGAAATGCTGTCCGTAAGCCCTGCCAGAATTTCGGAAAGTCCGTTTTTAACTGGGATAGAGAACATTCTGTGCATTGTGGGATTACGCATATCTGAGTCAATAATAAGCGTCTTCTTACCCATCTGTGCAAAGCTGACAGCAAGGTTTATCGTGTTTATTGTTTTTCCGTTATTTGCAGTCGGGCTGGTGATAACGAATATCGGGCATTTTTCCCCCTGCTGAATAAACAGCAGATTTGTACGTATGGAGTTATATGCCTCTTTCACTTGGAAGGATGAGTCTGCGCTAAGAATTTTATTGGGGTCTGCGCGGTTAAATCCGTTATTTTCAGAAAGTTTTCTTCTCTTACTGTTTTTACTCATCAGACACATCTCCTTTCACATTCTGTATACTTTTCAGCAGCGAATCGCTGGGACGCGGCGTAACCTCCGCGATATCGGTTCCCGCGTCGGGTTTCTTCGTGCCGTAGCGGCTTCCTTCCGATGCGCTGTCAAGGCGCGGAATAGTTCCGAGAACAGGGATATCGGCAAATTCGCGTTCAAGGTCTTTGGACTCTGTGATGGAGGTGTCGAATATTTCATAAATAAAGAAGAACGCAAATGACAAAACAAAGCCTGCAAGCAATCCTATAAGGATGTTCCTTTTGAGATTCGGCGATGACGGCTTCTGCGGAACCTTTGCATAATCAATTACCTTAATTCCTCCGCCCTCAACGATTTTAACAATCTCGTCCGGTGCTATACGTGCAACTGCGTTGGCAATTTTTTCCGCCGTTGCGGCGTCGGGGTGGGTTACGGTAACGGTAAACGCCTGAATACCCTCAACCGATTTTGCCGAAATCGCGTCTGAAATCTCTTTCGACGAATTCATCTGCAGTTCTTTTGCAACCTTGTTTGTAACATTGTCGCTCTTAATAATGTAAACGTACAGCTCTGCAAGCTTTTCCGCAGCGGTGAGTTCCGAATCGGTGTAGGTCGATGCGGTACTGATTGCGTTAGTGCTGCTCTTTGCGTAAAACTTTACAGTAGCCGTGTATGTGGGCGTAATAAAAAGCTGCGTAAATGCACCTGAAAGTACGCCGCCCAATATAGTGATGAGAATAATATAGATGAACTTATTTCTCATCATATAAAATATTTTTCTGAGATCTATTTCTATTTCTTTACTGTCGTTCATTTTTATCCTCCTATCCTAAAAGGCGTAAAGATACATAATATATTATAACAATTATATACTTTAAAGTCAATTATAAATAATTAAATATATTATATAAATAATGCCAATTCCTTGCAAATGTAAAATACGGCGGCTGCGAACCTCCGACAAATCAAAAAAAGAGCAACCTTTTCGGTTGCCCTTTCCGGTTATTTAGCAATATCTGATGTTCTGCTTTCGCGTATGATGTTGACCTTAATCTGTCCGGGATAGTCCATCTCATCCTCAATACGCTTAACAATTTCGCGTGCAACAAGAGGCATCTTCTTGTCATCGATAACCTCAGGCTTAACCATAACGCGGACTTCACGTCCCGCCTGGATTGCATAAGCCTTTTCAACGCCGTTAAAGCTGGTGGAGATCTCCTCAAGCTGCTGAAGACGCTTGATATAATTCTCGATATTTTCGCGTCTTGCGCCCGGGCGTGCAGCGGATACTGTGTCCGCAGCCTGTACAAGCGCCGCAACAACGGTCTTGCATTCAACATCGCCGTGATGTGCCTGAATGGCGTGAACGATAGCCTCGTTCTCCTTGTACTTGCGTGCATATTCAACACCAAGTGCAATGTGGCCGCCCTCCATCTCATGGTCAACAGCCTTGCCTATATCGTGCAGCAAGCCTGCGCGCCTTGCCTGCTTCTCGTCAACGCCGAGTTCAGCAGCCATAAGACCTGCGATATAAGATACCTCAAGCGAGTGCTTGAGCACGCTCTGACCGTAAGAAGTGCGGTATTTGAGTTTGCCGAGCAGTTTGACAAGTTCGGGGTGAATCGAACCGCAGTTCGCGCTGATAACAGCCTTTTCGCCCTCTGCCTTGATGGTCTGCTCAACCTCTTTTTTGGACTTTTCGTACATTTCCTCAATTCTGGTCGGATGAATTCTGCCGTCCTGAATGAGTTTTTCAAGTGTCAGCCTTGCGATTTCACGCCTTACGGGGTCAAATGCGCTGACAGTGATTGCTTCAGGCGTATCGTCAATGATAAGTTCTGCGCCTGTGATCTGTTCGATAGAGCGGATGTTGCGGCCCTCTCTGCCGATAATGCGTCCCTTCATATCGTCTGAAGGAAGCGATACAACATAAACTGTCGTTTCCGCTGTGTGGTCAGCCGCACAGCGTTGAATAGCGGTGCCTATGATTTCCCTTGCCAGAACATCGCTCTGGTCACGGATCATCTGCTCGTATTCAAGAATACGCTTGCTCTTTTCAATATCAAGCTCTGCCTCAAGAGACTGCAGAAGCTGCTTTTTAGCTTCCTCCTGCGACAGTCCTGATATTCTTTCAAGCATATCAAACTGGCTTTTCTTGATGCCATCGATTTCAAGTAGTTTTTCGTCAGCTTGCTTAAGCTTTTCGCTTAAATGTTCACTTTTTGTTTCAAGATTATCAGCGCGCTTGTCAAGATATTCTTCACGCTGATTAAGTCTTTTTTCCTGACGCTGAACTTCGTTTCGTCTTTCACGAATCTCTTTATCAGCATCAGAACGAAGCTTGTGGATCTCGTCTTTAGCTTCGAGAAGCCTTGACTTTTTCGTCTTTTCCGCTTCGGATAAAGCGTCGTTAATAATTTGCGTAGCCTTGTTTTTTGCGTTTTCGGTATCTTTTTCGATTTTCTTATTCTGCAGAATCATACCTGCGAGAACACCGATTATACAAAATACAACAGCACTAACAACTGCAATAATAATTGCAACAGTAACACTCATAATCAATAGCACCTCCTTCTGTTTAGATTTTTACAACATTTCGATTAAAATTTCATCAGAAAAGGTACAGTTTTATGCAATTTAAATTTCCGTATGCCGGTGTTTTTCACCAAAAAACACACTTCGACATATAAAATTTCTTAATTATATTACATCAATATCTTGTATTTGTCAAGGAATTATATAACACTATATCAATATATTTACAATTTGATAACAAATTATATTACCTTGTATTTGCCGTATTCGGCTAAAACGATTAAAAAAGTGTTGACTTTAACACTTTTATGTGCTAAACTGTGTCTTGCAATAAAAATTTCAAAAGGAGATTTACAAATGAACAAAATAGTAAAAAGAGCTTTGGCAGTCGGCCTTGCAGTAACTTTAGTTGGTTCAGCATTTGCGGGCTGTTCGGGCAAAAAGGCTGATTACAAAGTAGGCATCTGCCAGCTTGTTCAGCACGAAGCACTTGACGCTGCTACAAACGGTTTTAAGGACGAGCTTACAAAACTCGCTGAAGCAGACGGCAAAACAATCGAATTCGACGAGCAGAACGCAGGCGGCGACTCAAACACCTGCGCAACAATCACAAACGGTTTTGTAGCTGACGGCGTTAACCTTATTATGGCTAATGCAACTCCTGCACTTCAGGCAGCTGCACAGTCAACAAAGGACATTCCGATCGTTGCTACATCTGTAACAGACTTCGCTTCAGCACTCGAGATTGATACTGCTAAGTGGACCGGTAAAACAGAAATCAATGTAACAGGTACTTCTGACCTCGCTCCTCTTTCAGAGCAGGCTAAGATGTTCACTGAACTTGCTCCTAAGGCAAAGACAATCGGTATCGTTTACTGCTCAGCAGAGGCTAACTCTGTATATCAGGCAAAAGAAGTTGCCAAAGAGCTCAAGGCACTCGGCCTCAAGTCTACTGAATTCGCAGCAGCTGATACAAATGAGATCGCTTCTGTAGTTCAGAACGCTTGTGATAAGAGCGACGCTCTCTACATTCCTACCGATAACACAATGGCTTCTGCAACCGGCACAATCGAGCCGATCGTTACAAAGGCTAAGAAGGTTGTTATCGCAGGTGAAGAGGGTATCTGCAAAGGCTGCGGTCTTGCAACACTTTCAATCAGCTATGATGCAATCGGACGTAATGCAGGTAAGATGGCTTACGAAATCCTTAAGGACGGCAAGAATCCTGCAGAGATGGATATCATGATCCCGACAAAGGACGATGTTATTTACAAGATCGTTCCTTCAAGAGCAAAGGCTCTCGGCATCACAGCACCGGAAGGATATGAAGAGCTTTCAACTGAGGAAGCAGCTGAATAATTAATTCACACAACTAAAGCCGTCCACGGACGGCTTTTTATTTTTACGTTTTAAGTGTTGAGTGTTAAGCTTTAGGTTACTCGCTGCGCTCGTACAATTAACGGGTCGTCGCGGACCCCGACCCATACGAACACGTATGAACGAGCAACTGCAGGGGCTGCGACCCCGACAGCCCTCAATACAATCAGGTATGGACGGAGCCCGCCCGATAGCTTAAAACTTAACGCCTAAAACTTAAAACTGAAATCATAAATTTTTCTTGACCTTTTGAAATTTTTTTGCTATTCTATATATTACTGATTTTTTAAATATATTTATAAACATATTAAGGAGAATATTATGAGCGGATTTCTGGTAGCACTGCCGGGCGCCATTGCCCAGGGTATTATCTGGGGTGTTATGGCTATCGGTGTGTACATCACATTCAGAGTGCTCGATGTTGCCGACCTTACGGTTGACGGAACAATGGGCACCGGAGGCGCCGTAGTTATTTTGTGTATGACTCACGGTATGCCGGTATACCTTGCAATGATTGTCGCCACAATTGCAGGATGTATTGCAGGATTTGTAACGGGTGTTTTTCACACAAAATTCGGAATACCCGCAATCCTTGCAGGTATTCTTACACAGCTTTCGCTGTACTCAATTAACCTGCGTATCCTTGGCGGTAAAGCAAATCAGCCGCTCAGTTCGCGTAACTACAACCTGCTTTTCTCACTTGGCGAGATTCCGAAATCACTGATTTTCGGCGCAATCTTTGTTGCGGTTGTAATCGCGCTTCTCTACTGGTTCTTCGGCACCGAGCTCGGCCACGGTATCCGTGCAACAGGTAATAACGAGGCTATGGCTCGCGCTAACGGCATTAATACCGACAGGAACAAAGTGCTCGGTCTTATCCTTTCAAACGGTATCGTTGCACTTTC
>CAYZPT010000047.1:0-13884 GCA_964480285.1 uncultured Bacteroides sp. | reverse complement strand
CTGGTAAAATATGACATAAAAAATCCCCCTGTTCACTTGTATTGTGTACAGGGGAATCGGTTTTTATTCAGATTTATTCGCAAATTTCAAAAAACCAGCGTGTTTCCTCAAGAAACAGATAGGTTTTTCTGCCCGCGACATAGCAAGTGTAGCGTATACCTGCGCCGCCTGATTTGAGCGAAGCGGCAGGGCGCACGTCGGTTATTCTGTCAACCTCGTATTCGGCGTCCTCATACGTCAGCGACAGCGGCATAATATTGCCCTCAAGGTCAAACTGCGCTTTAACCGCTACAAAGTGCTTGTTCGGATTATTGTATTCGGGGGTTTCAAATTTAATCATTACAGCACCTTAGAAAGGAAGTCCACAAGACGAGGATCTTTCGGATCGTCGAAGATTTCTTCCGGCGTGCCCTCTTCAAGGATTACGCCGCTGTCCATAAACACAACGCGCGTTGCAACTTCGCGTGCAAATCCCATTTCGTGAGTAACAACAACCATCGTCATTCCGTCGTTTGCAAGGTCTTTCATTACCTGGAGAACTTCGCCTACCATTTCAGGGTCAAGGGCGGAAGTCGGCTCGTCAAAGAGCATAACCTCGGGCTGCATACAAAGTGCGCGTACAATTGCTACACGTTGCTTCTGACCGCCTGAAAGCTGGCTCGGATAAGAGTCCGCTCTGTCGCCGAGACCTACTCTGTCAAGCAAATCGCGGGCAGTCTTTTCTGCTTCCTCTTTTGATTTGCCAAGCAGTTTCATAGGTGCGATAGTCATATTTTTAAGCACTGTCATATGCGGGAACAGGTTGAAGTGCTGGAACACCATACCCATTTTCTGGCGGTGCTTATTAATATCAAGCTTCGGATTTGTCAAATCCTCGCCGTCAAAAATAATGCTGCCGGATGTCGGGATTTCAAGGAGGTTAAGCGAGCGCAGAACGGTTGACTTACCTGAACCCGAAGGTCCGATAATTACAACAACTTCGCCTCTTTTGATCTGAAGATTAATACCGTCAAGCGCCTTAACAGTACCGTCGATATAGTGCTTTTTTAAATCTTGTACATCAATTAAAACATTATCGTTCACTCTTGCGCAGCCTCCTTTCAATCTTTCCTACAAGCCACGTAAGAATAATTACGGACGTCAGATAGATAATTGCCACTGTAAACAGCGGGATAAAATAGTTGAATGTTCTGCCGGCGATGATATTGCCCGCTTTGGTAAGCTCAATAACGCCAACATAACCTGCAACAGAGGTTTCCTTGAGCAGTGCAATGAACTCGTTAAGAAGTGTGGGCAGCACAGCTTTGAACATCTGCGGAATAATAATTGACTTCATAGTCTGCAGGTAGTTAAAACCGAGGCTGCGTCCCGCCTCAAACTGACCCTCGTCAATTGACATAATACCTGCCCTGAATATCTCGGCAACATATGCGCCCGAGTTAATACCGAATGCAAATATACCGACCATTACGCCGCTTTCAGCCGATACAAAGATTACGAAATACGCAATCATCAACTGTACTACAACAGGTGTACCGCGTATAACGGTGAGGTAGAGCTTGCATATTGCGTTAAGGAAGCCGAGTATGTAATAACCGGGGCCGCCTTTGAGCTTAAGCGTTTCCTTATTCTTGTCAAACGAGGTGCGTATTGCGGCAATAATAATACCGATAACGGTGCCGACAAGCAGCGCGCCGCCGGTAATTTTAAGCGTGTTAACAAAGCCGTCCACCAGCTGCTGATAACGGTCGCCTTCAATCATTACCTGCTTAAACGTATCAACAATAGATAATGTGTTTACCATCATAATTTTTGCCTCATAAAAAGGGCGGAAGAACCGCCCTTTAGTTTGTTATGTTAATTAAGCTTTGATGTACTTATCAAGAATCTTCTGAACTGTACCGTCTTTGGTGAGTTCGTCGAGTGCTTCGTTAACCTTGTCTTTAAGTTCGGTGTTCTCTTTATTAAAGCAGATTGCGTATTCTTCCTCTACGTAATTTGTATCGAGAATCTTGAGACCTTTGTTTGCTTTAACGTAGCTCTTTGCAGGCTCGTTATCGATGATAACGCAGTCAACCTTACCTGCAACAAGTGCCTGTACTGCTACAGCGCCGTTTTCGTACTTGGTGATGTTCTCCTCACCGAAGTCGTCTGTTGCATAGATGTCGCCTGTTGTTGAAGTTTGAACGCCAACCTTTGCTTTGTTCTTTGTGATATCGTCAACAGTCTTGATCTTGGAACCTTCTTTAACGATAACAACCTGAACGCCCTTTGCGTAAGGTGTTGAGAAGTCAACGCTCTTAAGTCTTTCCTCGTTAACAGTCATACCTGCCATACCCATATCGTATTTCTTGGACTGTACGCCTGGGATGATAGAGTCAAATGCAACGTCCTCAATCTTGAGTTCCATACCGAGCTTGTCAGCGATTGCCTGAGCAATTTCAGCGTCAATACCTACGATATTGTCGCCTTCATGATACTCATATGGCGGGAATTCAGCGTTGGTTGCCATAGTAAGAGTTTCGGTTTTGCTGCCTGAGCATGCTGCAAATGTAATTGCAAGCAGTGCTACTGTAAGAAGTACGCATAAAAACTTTTTCATAAATATTCTCTCCTTTAAATTATTATTTATACAATTTATATGCACGACTAACATATCATAACATCGGATAATTGTCAATTATAATGATAAAATATTCATAAAAAGAATAATTATACATTGATGGTTTTTCATGAAATTCCCTGAATTTTACTTTTTATCAAATTAGCACTTTACAACGGTAAAGAAATAAAGTATAATACTTATCGTTAGCCGGATGGCTTCAATTAAAAATATTTGAAAGAGGTATTGTTTATGAAAAAATTATTTGCAATTCTTGTATCCGTTGTACTGATTGTTGCAGTACTTGCAGGATGTTCCTCAAAGAAGGAAGCAGGCGACGTTGAAACAATCACCAATAATGGCGTGCTTGTAGTCGGCATCACAGATTACGCACCGATGGATTACAAGGAAAAGGGCAGCGATGAGTGGGTTGGTTTTGACGCAGACCTTGCTAACGAAGTTGGTAAGAAGATGGGCGTTAAGATCGAATTCAAAGAGATTGACTGGGACAACAAGTTCCTTGAGCTCAACACAAAAGCAATTGACTGTATCTGGAACGGTATGACCATTACCGATGAGGTTAAGAAGAACACATCTGTTACGGACGCTTATGCAAGAAACCGTCAGGTTGTTGTTGTTAAAAAGGATCTCGCTTCCAAGATTAAGACTGTTGATGATCTTAAGGCTATAAAGGACTTTACCGTTTCTGTTGAAAAGGGTTCATCAGGTGAAGCAGTTGCAGAGGAAAACGGCTTTAAGTTCACTTCGGTTAACTCTCAGGCAGACACACTCCTCGAGGTTAACTCAGGCGCAACAAAGGCAGCAATTATCGACTCAACAATGGCTGCAGCTATGACAGGCGACGGCACGGATTACAAAGATCTCAAATCAACTGTTATTCTCAGCGAAGAGCAGTACGGCATCGGCTGCCGCAAGGATTCAGACCTTACAGCAAAACTTAACGAAACACTTAAGGAACTTAAGGAAGACGGCACAATGAAGCAGCTTTCCGAAAAGTATCAAATCGAACTTATCGACTGATAATAGTTAACGTTCGGGCAGGAGGCAATCTTGCCCGAACTAATTTTGCATATCAAAACAATACATAAAAGAGGATATTATGTTTTTAACCGTAACACTGGACCTGTTAAAAGGTTTTTGGGAAACATTTAAGATTTTTGCGGCGACGCTTGTGTTTGCGCTTCCGCTCGGACTTGTTCTGAGCTTTGGCTCAATGTCAAAAATCCCGCCGATAAGATGGCTTGTAAAAACTTTTGTCTGGATCATCCGCGGTACGCCGCTTATGCTCCAGCTTATTATCGTTTACTACGGTCCCGGACTGCTGTTCGGGTGGGATCTGATGGAGCGTTTTAACGCCGTGCTGGTTGCATTTGTAATCAACTATTCCTGCTATTTCAGCGAAATTTACAGGGGCGGTATTCAGTCCATTCCTGTCGGTCAGCAGGAAGCGGGCCTCGTACTCGGTATGACAAGAAGGCAGATTTTCTTCAAGGTTACTTTGCTGCAGGTTGTTAAGCGCATTGTACCGCCTATGAGTAACGAGATTATAACGCTTGTAAAGGATACTTCACTTGCGCGTATTATTGCCGTTTATGAAGTAATATTTATGGGACAGAACTTTATCAAGTCTGCCGGTCTTATCTGGCCGCTGTTTTACACGGCAGTATTCTATCTCGCATTCTGCGGTTTGCTCACACTGCTTTTCGGCTACTTCGAAAAGAAAATGAGCTACTTTGAATAAGGAGGGAACGGATATGGCATTACTTGAAGTTAGAAATATTGTCAAGCGCTTCGGCAAAGCCGAGGTGCTCAAGGGCATAGACTTTGACCTTGAAAAGGGCGAGGTTATATCCATAATCGGCTCTTCCGGCTCGGGCAAAACCACGCTTCTGCGCTGCATCAACTTCCTTGAGTTTGCAGACGAGGGCACGATTACCGTTGACGGCGAGTGTCTTTATAACGGTGAGACCGACAAGAAGATTAAAGAAAATCAACTGCGTAAAAGACGTCTCCATTTCGGACTTGTGTTCCAGCAGTTCAATCTTTTCCCGCAGTACAGCGTAATGCAGAATCTTATGCTTGCGCCGTCACTGCTTAAAACTGACAGCAAAGATAATCTTGAAAAGCGTGCGCTTGAGATAATCGACAGCGTAAATATGCTCGATAAAAAGGATTATTATCCCTGCCAGCTTTCGGGCGGTCAGCAGCAGCGTGTGGCGATTGCCCGTGCGCTTATGCTCAATCCTGATATTCTTTGTTTTGACGAGCCGACTTCCGCGCTTGACCCCGAGCTTACGGGCGAGGTGCTCAAGGCGATTAAAGAGCTTAAAGAAAAGGGTAGCACAATGATTGTTGTAACGCACGAGATGGAGTTTGCGCGCAACGTGTCTGACAAGGTAATATTTATGGCGGACGGAGTCGTTGAGGAAATGGGCTCACCCGAGCAGGTGTTTGAGAATCCCAGAAGCGAAAAAACGCGTCAGTTCCTTGCAACATCGCTTGAAAAAATATAGCGTTTATGCAGTCGTGCATTTTTTTGCACGGCTGCTGTTTTTTTTACGTTTTGTTCATTGATTTATTATCGGAATAATGATAAAATGTAACCATATTCTTGTATGGCAGAGGTGCAGTGATGAACTACAGGTATCATTTTACTTATAAGGCTGATAACAAAGTTAAAACGGCGACAGGCGCAAACGAAGATTTTGACTTTGCGCTTACCGAAGGCGAGAATTCCGTCAAGGCGGTTATCACTCCTAAAACGGATATTGCTATAAGCAACTTTTATATAGAGCGCGACTATGAATTTGAGGACGGCAGCAAGTTTTTTGCAAACGGCTTTCAGTCCTGGACAGACACAAGAGAGTTTGTTAAAACCGACAAAATGGACGGGCTTAACACTGTCGGAAAGAGCCTTTACGGCAGGATTAACGGCATCAAATACGTCGGTGATTATTCTTTTGTAAATGAAGAAAAAGTGCCCGGCACTTTTCACAGTCACGGCTTTGCATATGTGAGAAACGGCAAAAAACTCGACTTTTTCGGTTCGCTTAATGACCGTACCGGCTATACGGTTATTTATGCCGATATGAATGAGAATACTCTGCGGATTTCCAAGGATGTTGAAGGCGTGACCATAAGCGAGCCTTACGAGCTGCTTGATTTGTTTACTGCGAAGGGCGGATACGATGAGGTGTTCGACGCTTACTTTGCCGCAATGGACGTTAAGCCGATAACCGATGAGAAGATAAAGGGCTATACCTCGTGGTATAACTATTATGAGAGAATCAACGAGGAGGTCATTCTCCGCGATCTCGAATCACTCTCTGAATACAAGGACAGCGTTAACATTTACCAGATTGACGACGGTTATGAAACACGCGTGGGCGACTGGTTCTCAATCGACCCGAAGAAGTTCCCTAACGGCATTAAGCCTATTGCTGATGCTATTCACGAAAAGGGCTTTAAGGCAGGCATCTGGATTGCTCCGTTCGGTGCGCACAGATGGTCGCAGCTTGTAAAGGATCACCCTGACTGGCTGATCAGATATCCCAACGGCAAACCTGTTCCCGTAGGTCACAACTGGGGCGGATTTTTCGGGCTTGATATCTACAATGAGGACGCGCGGAACTACATAAAGAGCGTGTTTAACGAGGTGCTGAACGTATGGGGCTTCGATATGGTCAAACTCGACTTTCTCTATGCCGCTGCAGCTATACCGATGCACGGCAAATGCAGGGGAGAGATTATTTACGACGCTATTGACCTGCTGCGTGAGTGCTGCGGCGACAAGCCGATTTTAGGTTGCGGAGTTCAGCAGCTGCCATGCTTCGGCAAGGTTGAGTACATGCGTATCGGTGCCGATATGTCGCTCGGCTGGAAGCACAACCTGCTGCGTAGGAATATGCACCGCGAGGATGTTTCAACGCCGAATGCGCTGCACAATAGCATATACCGCCGCTGTCTGAATGGCAGGGCGTTCCTCTGCGACCCCGACGTATTCCTGCTGCGCAGAACAAATATCAAGTACACACCCGAACAGCAGGCGACGCTTGCCGAGTTCATCAAACTGTTCGGCAAGGTGCTGCTTATGAGCGACAATATTGCCGACTATGACGAAAAACAGCTTGCAATGTTCCATCACATTATGGATGATGAAGATTTGGAGCTTGTCAGCGTAACTGAGAAAAACAATCTTGTATTTATTGACTATCTTGACCGCGGCGAAGATAAACTGCTCAAATTCAACGTGGTTGACGGAACTATATTCTGATTTTTTGGAGAAATTATGATACTTTACATATTAATCGGTGCCGTAATTCTGCTCTTGCTTGTTAATATAATTATTACTGCTAAGAGCAAGACGGGCGGCGACGCAGAAATAATTAAACAGCAGATTGAGTTTTCAAACAAAGCTACCGGCGAAAAAATCGGCGAGCTTTCAGGTAAGATGAACAGCCTTACCGAAAAGAACTACGAGCAGCAGATTAAGCTGATGGAAACGCTGAACGAAAACTCTGAAAAACAGACAAAAAGCATCAACGAAGCCATCGGCAAAATGCAGGAGAGCAACGAAAAGAAGCTCGAGGAAATGCGAACTACCGTTGACGAAAAGCTGACAAAAACGCTCAACACTCGCCTTAATGAAAGCTTTGAAACAGTGTCAAAGCAGCTCGGCGCGGTTTATCGCTCGCTCGGCGAGATGCAGAAGATTTCCGGCGATGTTACCACGAGCGTGCAGGGGCTCAACCGCGTGCTGACTAACGTAAAAAGCCGCGGCACATGGGCTGAAGTGCAGCTCGGAAATATCCTCGACCAGACCATCCCCGGTATGTACGAAACGAATGTGAAAACAAACTCCAAGTACAACGGGCAGGTTGAGTTTGCGGTTAAAATTCCGAATCCCGAGGACGACACAATAACGTGGCTGCCGATAGACAGCAAGTTCCCGATGGAGGACTACGCGCGCCTTTCCGCAGCGGCGGAGGCAGGTAACGCAGAACAGCTTGAAGTTGCCCGTAAAGCGCTTGAAACACGCATAAAAGCCGAGGCGAAGGACATCACAAAGTACATCGATGTGCCTGACACCACGCCGTTTGCTATTATGTATCTTGCCACCGAGGGGCTGTACGCAGAGGTGATGAGCAGCAAAACGGGCATTGCAGAGCAGTTGCAGAAGCAGGATATTATGCTCGCAGGTCCTAGCACGATTACGGCGCTGCTTAACTCGCTTGCTATGGGCTTCCGCTCAATCGCGATTAACAAAAAAGCTAGCGAGGTTTACGATGTTTTAGGCGCCGCAAAAGCGCAGTACGACAAGTTCGGCACTCTGCTTGAAACCGCACGCAAGCGCATTGAGAGCGCAGGCAAGGCCATCGGCGAGGCTGAGAATAAAAACAGCTATATTCAGCGCAAACTCAAAACGGTTGAAACGCTTGAAACCGACGACGCAAACAATATTTTAGGCATAGAAGAAGGGACTGATTAATCAGTCCCTTTTTTAGTTATGAATTATGAATGATCAATGATTAATGATAAATTGAGGTTACTCGGCTTCGCCTCAAGCAATTAACGGGCTGTCGAGGCGCCAGCCCCTACGATTGTGCGTGTATTGTAGGGGTCGGCGCCCCCGACGACCCGCAATAAAATTGAGTGTGAGCGGAGCTCACCATTAATTCATAATATATAATTCTTCATTCATCATTTTGCTTCGCAATCAGCTCTTTCAGGAATTTCATCAAGTACGGCACTGCGATTATCGCCGAGAGCACATAGCCGAGCGGCTGTGCAATCTCTATTCCCGTTACGCCGATAAAGCGCGGCAGTATCAGCACAAGAGGTACGAAAAACAGTCCGTTCTGCGCGCACGCGAGGAAGAATGCCGGTCCTGTTCTGCCTATGCTCTGGAAGGACATATTCGCCATCATAACTGTCGGCAAAAACAGCAGCGCCACACAGCAGAAACGCGTTGCGTCAGTGCCGATTTCAACCACTGCGGCTTCCGTCCTGAACAGCGCAACCACCTGCGGAGCAAGCGCAAACATTATGCCCGACAGCACTGCCGTAACCGCTGTGCACAGCTTCCAGGTGTACTTGATTGCATCACGCACGCGCTCATATAGTTCTGCCCCGTAGTTAAAGCTGCACACCGGCTGGAAGCCCTGCCCGATGCCGAGGCACACGCTGAAAATAAACATCATACATTTTGCGCTCACGCTCATCGCCGCAATGCACTCGTCGCCAAACGGCGCCGCCTGAATGTTCATAACCATTGTTGCGATTGCGTTGAGTCCCTGCCTTGCAAGGCTCGGCGCGCCCGTTGCGATAATATCCCACACAAACTTCGGCTTCAGGTTAACCGCCATAATGCTGATTCTGCACTGCGGTTTGCCCCTGACGAATATTGAAAGCAGGATTGCCATACCGATATACTGCGACACTGCGGTTGCAACGCCTGCGCCCGTAATACCCATATTGCAGGCAAAAATCAGTATCGGGTCAAGCGCGATGTTCAGTACCGCGCCTGTCGTCAGACCAATCATCGCAAGGCTTGCAAGTCCCTCATAGCGCAGAATGTTGTTCATCACAAACGAAGTTGTCATCGCAGGGGCGGCTATCAAAATGTAACGTCCGTAGTCTTTTGCATACGGCAGAATTGTGTCCGTACTGCCGAGGGAACGCACAAACGGCTCAAGGAAAATCAGACCGACGGTGAGCATAATAACGCCGAAACCGAGCGAGAGGAAAAAGCCTGTCGAGCAGTACCTGCTCGCAGCTTCTGTATCCTTTGCGCCGAGCTTCCTGCTCGCACAGCTGCCCGCGCCGTGACCGAACATAAAGCCGAACGACTGTATAATGCCCATCAGGCTGAACACAATGCCTGTTGCACCGCTTGACGCAACGCTGATTTTTGACACAAAATATGTGTCCGCCAGATTGTAGATAATCGTAATCATCATACTGATTATCGTCGGCACTGCAAGCGTGTTTATCAGCCTTTTTACAGGCGTTTTAGTCATTTTGTCAAATTGATTTGTATTATTTCTGTCCATAACAAGCATATTATATAACTGTTTAATTGCAATTTCAAGCAATAAAACAAAACCCGTACCTTGCGGTACGGGCTCTGTCGTAACTGTATTTAGTATTGGGTCAAGGATTTTACATACAGGTGTAACCGCCGTCAACAGCGAGGTTTGTGCCTGTAACGTAGCTTGATTCTTTAGCAGCGAAGAAAAGTGTTGCCGAGTCAAGCTCGCCCTCGTTACCGTATCTTTCCATAGGAATCATAGTCTTAGCATTCTGCTGGAAGAAGTCGGAATTGAGAGTCTCCCTCGTAAGGTCGGTGTAGAAGTAACCCGGACAGATTGAGTTAACTGTGATGCAGTATTTGCCCCACTCTGCAGCGAGTGCTCTTGTAAGGTTAACTACGCCGCCCTTAGCTGCGTGGTACGGTGCAGAGCCTGCAATCTTGTTACCAACAAGACCGTACATCGAAGCGATGTTGATGATTCTGCCGTAGTTTGCGGGAATCATAGCCTGATTTGCAACTGCTCTTGCAACCTTGAAGGTGCCGAAAAGGTCGATATCGAACTCATCGCTGAACTGCTTGTCCGTGATGTTTTCAGCTGCTGCAACTGCGCCTGTGCCGGCGTTGTTGATGAGGATATCAATTCTACCGAACTTCTCCACAGCCTTTGCAACTACTGCTTCGATATTCTGTGTGTCGGTGATATCGCACTTAAGCGGAAGAGTCTCAACGCCGTATTCTTCTGCAATTTCCTTGCAGACAGCCTCAAGTCTGTCCTGCCTTCTTGCGATTGCAACGATGTTACAGCCCTGGTTTGCAAGCGCCTTAGCCATCTGTACGCCAAGACCGCCTGAGCAACCTGTTACAAGTGCAACCTGACCTTTAAAATCAAAATAATTGTTCATTGGAAACCACTCCTTTTCATTTTATTGATAATATTATAACAATATTTCGCCGAAAAATCAAGAGTTTTTAGCGGCTGTTCAATCGGGGATTGTCCCCAATTGAACATTATTGACTAAACGGTGATATAATGTTAAAATGATTAAGATAAATTCTTTTGGAGGATGTTATATGAAAAAGGTACTTAGTATACTCTTATCGGTGGTGATGCTGCTTTCCGTAACCGCAGGACTGAATATCAGCGCTTTTGCGCTGAACAGCAGCGGTGAATGCGGCAGTGACGCAACTTACACGTTTAACGAAGCGACGGGTGAGCTTGTTATTAGCGGAAGCGGTTTGCTTCGTGGTTACGCTTTTCAAGATGTGGACAGTATAAGGTCTGTTATTATCAATGACGGTATCACGAATATCAGCACCGGGTTATTTCTCGATTGCACCAATCTTGAGAGTGTAATAATAGGCGATAGCGTAAAAAATATTGACGCAGAAGCCTTCTGTAACTGCATAAGTCTTGCAAGTGTGACGATGGGCAGCGGCGTAACAGCTATTGGCAGTGGCGCTTTTACCAAATGCACAAGCCTTGCAAGCATAGAAATACCGAACGGTGTAACAAGGATTGACACTTATGCATTTGAAGGCTGCACAAGCCTTGCAAGCATAGTAATACCGAACGGTGTAACAAAGATTGATGTTAATCTCTTTAAAGACTGCACAAGCCTTACAAGTGTAACAATGGGCAACGAGGTAACAACAATATGCGAAGCGGCTTTTTACTGTTGCACAAGTCTTGCAAACATAGAAATACCGAACAGCGTAACAAGCATTAACAGTAAGGCATTTAATGGCTGCACGAGTCTTTCAAGCATAGAAATACCGAACGGTGTAACGCGCATTGACCCGGGTACTTTCAGAGGCTGCACAAGTCTTGCAAGTGTAGAAATACCAAACGGTGTAACAAGTATTGACCATTTTGCATTTGCAGACTGCATAAGTCTTACGAGCATGGTGATACCGAACAGTGTAACAAGCATTGGCGATTCTGCCTTCGAAGGCTGCACAAGCCTTGAAAATGTTTCGTTACTTAACGGCTTGAATACTATAGGTGAAGAAGCTTTTCGTGATTGCTGTAAGCTGACGACTTTAACCGTTCCTGCCTCTGTAACACACATAGGCGAAGAAGCGTTTCGCGATTGCGACAGCATAAAAAGCGTAACGTTTGAAGACTGTGCCGCCGATATATGCGAAGAAGCTTTTTGCGGTTGTGACAGCTTGACCGACGTAGAATTCGGCAACAAGCTTACAGGTTTAGGCAAAAACGCATTCAGCGGTTGCGTTAAAATCCAAAGCATTAGTATCCCAAAAAGCGTAACAAATATCGACGCTCCTCTGTTTGCCGGCTGCAACAGCTTAACAAGCCTGACGGTTGATAATGACAACACGGTTTACGACAGCAGGAACAACTGCAACGCGATTATCGAAACTTCAACAGATTCGCTTATCAGCGGCTGCAATACCACTGTATTCCCAAGCGGTATTAAGAGAATCGGCGACGGAGCGCTTTATCAGACAAAAGACTTAACGCAGGCAGTTATTCCGGAAGGTGTTACGGCAATAGGAGATAACGCATTCAGCTCGTGTTACAAGCTTAAAAAATTAAGCATTCCAAAGAGCGTGACAAGCATCGGCGCGAACGCGTTCAATCTCTGCGTTTCACTGACAAGCGTCAGCATTAACGGCGATATCGCAGAGATAAGCGAGGGAATGTTTTATGATTGCTTTTATCTTAACGAAGTGACAATTCCCAAAAGTGTAAAAAAGATATGCAACGACGCGTTTAACGGCTGCTCCGACCTGGCACGTGTTTACTATGAGGGAAGCAAGGACGAGTGGAACGAGATTACCCTCTCTGACGGTAACAACAGCATAAAAAGCGCTGCTAAAACGTATAACTATATCATCCACGACCACAGCTACAAAGCTGTTGTAACCGCGCCTACCTGCGCTGCGCAGGGCTACACAACCTACAAATGCACTATCTGCGGCAAGAGTTATAGGGACAATTATGTCAAAGCAACGGGCAAGCACACTTTCACAAACGGCAAAATTACTTCAACCACTGCTACTACCTACACTAAAACTTTCACCTGCAGCGGTTGTAAGTCAACGTGTAAAAATACGTTCAATAAATCCGAAAACACGCTCGTCGCAAAGGGCAAAACAAAAAAGATAAAGCTTGCAACGCTTAAGAAAAAGAATGTCACCGTTGAGCGCAAAGACGCAATCGATGTAAGCAAAAACATCGGCAAAGTGACATGTAAAAAGACAAACGGCAACGGCAAAATTTCCGTATCGACTGCAGGCAAAATCACCGTTAAGAAGGGACTCAAAAAGGGCACGTACAAAGTGAAAGTGAATGTCACCGCAGCGGGCAACAGCACCACAAAAACGGCTACAAAATCCGTTACGGTTACAATCGTAGTAAAATAGTAAACAGCTTCAGGGCGCGAGGTCATCGCGCCCTACTGTCCACTTGAATTCTGTTAACGGATATGTTATTATTAACCCAATTTGATAGCGTTATGTTTCAATCAAAAAACACAAATCAAAAAGGGCAAAAGTGAAATTTTGATTTGAGAGGAGAAACATATGGAGTGCTCATTAGCAAAAGCTACTGCATTTTGCTTCGAGCACGGAATATGTTTGGACGAGACGACTGCCCGTAGCATAACCGGATAATGCATCAGATTCCGATTCTGACGACTGGGGGTTCGAATCCCTTCGGGCAGGCCAATGAAAACCGCTTCGGCGGTTTTTGTTTATTATTGGGTGAAGTGAATTGAACATATGTATATTATATTAAAATTATTTATATACAGTATTTGACATTTGTATATTTTTAATTTGTTCGTGTTGACGGGCGGGGGAATAGATGTTAAAATATTAACAATGGAATAAAAATCCCCGACGGGGGATATTCAGTAATTGAAAAGGAGAAAATTTATGCCGGATAAGATGTTAGAATATGCACCCGAATGGACATATGATGACAGCGTGCAGATGCGCGAGCCGATAGTTAAGCTCGGCAAAATGATTACGGACAGAATTCCGATTGTGCTCGGTATGCAGAAGATTACCAAGCAGGACCCTGAATACTGGGCTGTTGCTACAATTTGTCCAACGGATGAGATGGCAGAAATCGCTTTGAAGATGAAAAAACGCCACCCCCGCACCTTTGCTGATATGAAGAAGCTTGTTGCGGGAATGAACATTTCCCGTCAACGCACTCCTTCGGCTCGCCGAGCTTCTTCCACCCGTGCCCCTCGTGGCC
>CAYZPT010000046.1:0-13938 GCA_964480285.1 uncultured Bacteroides sp. | reverse complement strand
ATCGACTACAAGGATGTTGCAAAGCTCAGAAAGTTCACTTCTGAAAGAGCAAAGATTCTTCCCCGTCGTGTAACAGGCACTTGCGCAAAGCATCAGCGTGAGCTCACCACAGCTATCAAGAGAGCTCGCCACCTTGCAATGCTTCCCTACATTTCTGACTAATAAACAGACATCAAACCGCTGCAGGACAACCCTGCGGCGGTTTTGTTTTTTGTATATCTATATTGATAATAAGATTTAATTATGCTATTATTAAGATAGCATAATCTTTGTTTAATTTATGTGGAGGTTGTATTATGAAAAAAGTACTATCAATTTTCCTGTCACTGCTTATGGTATTGAGCACGCTTTCGGCTATGCCGTTTGCGGCGCACGCGCTTGACGGCGAGGGTACTGCGAAAAAACCGTACAAAATCGGCACGGCAGCCGAGCTTAAGGAATTCCGCGACTTCGTTAACGGCGGAACTTACGGCGCCTGCGCCGTGCTGACGGCGAGCATTGACCTCAATAACGAGGAGTGGACGCCGATAGGTTACGATTATTCTAATTACAGCGGTACTTTTGACGGGCAAGGATTCAGCATTACCGGGCTGAACGCAGTAAGCGGTACATCAGAAAGCACATGCGGATTTATCGGACGTTGTTCCGGCACGGTGGAAAATCTGAGTGTTAGCGGTGAGGTTAATTCTTACACAACCTCAGTCGACACAATTTATGTCGGCGGTATTGTTGGTTACAACTATAAAGGCACGGTAAATAATTGTTGTAGCAATATTAAGGTAGTGGCTGAAACTTCGGCGGATACTATACCTCATGCCGGAGGTGTTGTTGGCTACAATTATAAAGGCAAGGTAACGAACTGTTATAACATGGGCTCGGTTACGGCATCGACATCCGGTTCAGATTCTCCTATGGCCGGCGGTATTGTGTGTATAAATTTTGCAGGAAACGTTTCATATTGCTACAACACAGGCACTGTTACGCCGTCCTACGGAATAGTATATAATAATGCATCAAACGGTACGATAACGAGTTGTTATTATCTTGACACTTCGGCGTCATCCGCTATGCACAGAGATTCAGGCACAACAACGGATAGCGGCGCGCTTACTGCGGAGCAGTTTAAGGACAAAGCCAACTTTAAAAACTGGGATTTTAATAACGTTTGGTATATGGGCACGGACGCTCCAAAGCTGTTGTACATGGGCCCCGCTTCCGAACTTGAAACGGGCGTCTGCTTTAAAATGGGTATGTACCCGCAGTCGAAGGTGACGGACAGCGAAACCATAACCGCGCTTGCCGCAATTGACTGTACGATGACAAGCTACGGCTATCTAAAAAAAGGTGGCACGGTTGATATGACCTACGCGGATATCGCCTATAACGGCGTAGCTTACCGCAAGGTAACGATAACGGAAAACAGACCGTATAATACAACAAGCAATCCAGCAAACACAGGACAGTCCGCAAACGGCTATAACGCAGGGGAAACCTACTATTTCAAGTGGGAGCCTGTCGTGTGGCAGGTGCTCGCTAAAGAGGCTGACGGTGTTTACGTTATGAGTAAATCGCTTTTGGATTCACAAGCATATCATAACGTCTATGAGGATACTACCTGGGAAAACTGCACGTTAAGAACTTGGCTCAACGATGGCTTTTATAACGCCGCTTTCTCCGAAGGCGAAAAGGATAAAATCGTTTCCTATACGCACGAAAACGAAGACCACCCCTCATACAACACAGAGGGAGGTAACAATACGACGGATAACCTTTGGGTACTTTCCTACAGCGACGCAATTAATACTAATTTCGGCTTTTCTTCGGATAAGAATAATTATGACGAAGCGCGCAGAGCGCAGGGCACGGACTATGCCGAAAGTCAGGGACTATGGGTAAGTACAACCAACACCTATCCGGGCAATTCTGAGTGGTGGCTGCGGACCCCCGGCAGTAATTCTAATGAAGCGTGCGGTGTCTATAATAATGGCGATTCGGGCATTATCAATATTGTGTACAACACAGACGTGGGTGTTCGCCCCGCGTTCAAGCTCAAGCTTGAATCAACCGTTTCAACCTCCGATATGGGCACTTGCCGCATTGTCGGTCACGACTGGAACGCCTGGACGGGCACCGGCGCGGGCACTCTCACCCGCACCTGCAAGAGCTGCGATGCAAAGCAAACCGAATCTTGCAACCACTCTAACATGCAGGAAACAGCCGCAAAATCAGCGTCCTGCACAGAGCCGGGTAACAATAAATACTACTATTGCCCGGACTGCAAGTCCTACCTCAAGGCTGACGGCACAACCGTTACCACCGAGGACGCAGAAACTATTCCGGCAAATGGTCACGATTTTGACACCGTAGGTTACACCGCAGATGAAACACATCACTGGAAAAGCTGCGCATTCTGCACAGCGGAAACTGAAAGAGTTAAGCACAGTTGGGTCAACGCATCGTATAACTGGAAAAACAACAACACCGTCTGCGAGGCTGTTCACACTTGCGCAACTTGCGGAAAAGAGGTCACCGAAGAGGTTAATACCACAAGCGAGGTTACAACTGCGGCAACGTGCACGCAAAAGGAAGAAACAACCTTCACGGCAACGTTTACAAAGGATGGCTTTACCACCCAGACCAAGAAGGTGGAAACCAATGACGCGCTCGGCCACAGCTGGGAATACACTCCGGTCTGGGCAATGAACTATCTTGACGGTAAAACCACCTATTACGCAGCCACTGCGTTTTATTTCTGCGAAAGAGACAAAAACCATGTTGAGAAACGTGATATGCAATTATCCACGGACGTTCAACCTGCGACCTGCACCGAAAACGGCAAGGTAACCTATACTGCTTACATTTCGGCGGCAAACAGTGTTGACGGTCAGGAGCACACGGAAACCGAAGTGGTTAACGAGCCTGCTGCAACAGGTCATTCATGGAATACCGCGTGGTCATATGACGACACCAATCACTGGCATACATGTGCAAACTGCAGCGCAAAGAAGGACGAGGATACTCACGGCTTCGGCGGCTGGATTACGGTTGACGGCAACACCCACAAGCGCGTATGCGCATGCGGCGCGGAGCAAACTGCAAGCCACAACTGGAACACCTATTGGTCGACAGACGATGATTACCACTGGATTGAATGTGCAGACTGCGGCGCTAAGAAAGACGAAGTTGCACACGACTGGGACGTTGTAACAACCGCGACCTGCACCGAGTATGGCACAACGACCTACATCTGCAACACCTGCGGCAAGACAGTATCGAAAGCAACCGGCCCGTTCGGCCACAACTATCAGGTTATCCAAACCGTACAGCCAACCTGCACAGAGCAAGGATATTCTGTTTACGAATGCACACGCTGCTGCGACACGTATAACGGCGATTATGTTGACGCGCAGGGTCACAACTATAATGGCGTTGTCACCAAACCGACATGCACAACAAAGGGCTACACAACATACACCTGCACGCGTTGCAATGATAGCTACGTTGCAGATTACACAAACGCTCTCGGTCACACATACGGCACAAAAGGCAACGCACGCTTTACCTGCACACGCTGCGGCAAGGTTGACGCAAACAAAAAGACGGCAGCCACCAAAGCTGACAAGGCAGCTGCCAAAAAGAAAGAAGCTGCAGAAAAAGCCGTTGCAAAAGAAAAAATCAATGCCGGCGTCAAGGGCAAGACCACAAGAAAGGCGGTTACCGTTTACTGGGGCGGTGTTCCAAAGGCTGACCGTTATGTGATTTACGCTACGTACTGCAACCCGAAGAATAAGTTCAAAAAGATTGCTACTGTTAAGGGCAACGTCAGAAAGTACGACATCAAGAAGCTCGGCGGCAAAGCGCTGAACAAGAAGAGAAATGTTAAGGCGTACATCGTTGCTTACCGCAAAGTTGGCGGCAAATATGTCAAGCTTGCAAAGAGCGCTTCACTGCATATTGCAGGCTACGAAACAAACTTCACAAACGCCAAGAAGATTACGGTTAAAAAGAAAAAAGTCACTCTTAAGAAAAACAAAACCGCAAAGATCAAAGCGACAGTTGTTTACGAAAACAAGAAGAAACAGCCGATTGAGCACACTGCAAAGCTGCGTTACACGACAAGCAACAAGAACATTGCAACAGTTGACAAAAACGGCAAGATTACCGCAAAGAAAAAAGGCACTGCGACGATCTATGTTTTTGCAAACAACGGCGTGGCAACAAAGGTTGTTGTTACTGTAAAATAAACAAAAATAGAGCCACATCGCTACTGTGCGATGTGGCTTTTTACGTTATTATAGCTTTCTTTTTCTTTGAGTTGCAACAAAAGTGATAAATGCCGCCGAGGCTGAAACTGCAAGGGCGGACATCAGCTTGTAGTCTGAACTGCCCGTTGCGGGCGATGTTTTATTCGTATCGGTTGAAGTGCCGTTGGTTTTGCTTTTCGTAGTGCTTTCGCTATCCTTATCGGTTTTCACATCAACAAGCGCGTACGGGCTGAAATGGTTTGTCCAGAACGCCAGATAGTCAACTCCGTCAATGGTTATTATGCTTTCCTCAAACTCAACATCGGTACCTGACATAACAAGAACAGCTTGCAGGTCATTTTTGTCCCAACCGTCGGGAATCTGCATTAGAATTCTTACCTTGCCGGCAATCTCGCCGCTGATTTTTTCTCCTTTAGCGTTATACAGTTCCAGTTCAAAAAACGCGACATTTTCAACCTTGTGGGTGTCGTCAAGCTGTGCTAAAAGCTCGTTGTATCTTACGGAGCCCGATTCCACCAAAGAGCCGTTTAATTTTGTGCCTTCGGGCAAAACCTTGTACGGGTCCTGAAGGATTAATTTCAACTTCTGACCGTTGAAGTTAGCTTCATTTTCATCGCTTCCGATTTTCTGCGTTTCAACCGTTTTGCAGGTTTGGCACTGGTAATCGGCAGAGGTTGCGCCGATTGTTTCGGGTCTGACTTCCCACGAATGCTTACCGGCTGTCGCCTTTTTATATGTTTTGCCGCAGGCAACGCATTTTGCTTGTCCATTGCAGTCTGCAGTTCCGCCGTAGTGCGCTTCGGTATATTGGCAGACTGTGCATTTATGCTGATTTGAATTGCTGTTGTCCGGCGTCCAGTTGTGTTTGCCTTTTTGATTGCAATTTGCGCAGATATGCTCTGCATAGTTTTTATCATTAACCTTCCAGTTGTGCACATAGGTTAGAGTGCCACCGGTTACAACGGTTACAGTAGTCGGCGCGCCGCCCTCAAGATTGCTGATGGCAGTGTATTCAATTTTGTAGTTGTTACCGTCCGGAACAACGCCTGTATCCGCAAACAAATCCTTGTTGAAGTTACACGGAACAGAAATTGCTGTCAGCTCTTCGCAGTCACAAAAAGTACCCACACCGATTTTGGAAAGCCCCGTGCACTCGGACATATCAAGCGACTCAAGCGCTGTACAACCGGCAAACGCATTGTTTATCAGTTCAGTCACACTGTAGCTGTTACTGCCGTTTTTTACGGTACCGGGAATCTTAATGTTGCTGACAGTTTTGGGGTCAAGATTCTCATTAAACGCGGCAGTTACTGCGCCGGGTGCGGAGCCGTTGCCCTCTGCGGTAACAAAGTAGATAAGGTGGCCGTCCTCAAAGACATCGTCAACTGCTGCCATTGCCGCAAACGGCACGTTAATAGCCACAAGAACAACGGATAATACAAACGCTATTAAAATCCTGACAGATTTTGCAGTTTTCATAATCAAACCCTCCTGATTTAATCAAACTAACATAATAATTATACTGCAACAGTAATTTAAAATCAATAATTTAATAAAAGCTTTATAATAATCATACGCTTGTTTTCCATCGTATATCATTGGCACAAAAAACAGCAGCCCATTCAAGGGCTGCCACTGTTGCTTAATACAATTTCTTTATATTATTTGCACTTAATAAGTGTGAGATAATAACACTGTTCCTGCTCTTTATAAGAATAAATTATTCTTGCAACTTCTTTTAATTAATAACTATTAATAGACTCAATAGCATCAATTGTTAATTCCATTTCGTTATCATAAGAATAAGATATATTATTATCTTCATATTTACCCCAAGCGGCGTTGTATTCATCTTCACTAACTGGCTTGTCGTTTATCGCATATTCAGGATCCATTCCCTCCGGCGTTGCCGCTTCATTTGTAAACAGCGAAATAAGTTGTTTGCAATTACCTGAATCAACGCTATAAATCGTCGTAGTACTATTACCTTGATATGTAACGTTTGAATAAATCAGTCCTTTTCTTTCAGCATAACCAATAATACCAAATGTGCCGCTTAAATCACCGACTAATTCAACCACTTCTGAATTTACGCACGTATAAACTGACGCACCAGACACGTGAGAATCGCCGTTACGTATTACAAGCTCAGGGGTGTCATCATTATCTATATATACAAGGCTGAAACCGCAAATTTCAGGATTTTCTACTTCGTTCATATACTTTTTCAGATAATCAATATACGCCTGTTTCCAGTCACCAGCATCTTTTTCTTGTTTGTTATTTGTGCTGTTCTCTTTCTTGTTCTTGCCTTTGTCTTCCTTTGTGCTTTTAGTGGTACTGCCGTCTTTCATAGTACATTTATCAACCACCTTGCCTTTTTCAATATGCAGATGCTTTTTCCACGGAGAATTTGATTTAGTTATAAACTCCCTCTTGAAATCCATTTTCACTAATCCGCCTATAATCGAATCTCCTGAACCTGCATAACAATATGCGACCAGATAAAGGTCAAGGTCTAAACAATCGTACTGATTTAACGAAGCACTTCCCTCTACGCCGCCGGCGATTCCGACATCAATTATCGGCTTCGTTAACAAATCCGGGGAAATGCTAAAGTCAAGTACAATATTAGCTTTTGCATTTAACTTTATTTCCGGGTCGTTAAACTTAATTGAAGGAGTAAGTTTTGGCATACAACCTTTTTTGTAGTTAATATACGTTGCTTGGTCAAAGGAGTATTTGAGTGTAACCGCTCCGCTGACACTTACCTTCAGACAAACATTTATGCCTATTCCTATTATCTTAAAAAACGACGCTTCAATTCTGAAAGGTTTGGTCGGTATTTTCTTTTCCAGCTTTCCGGTAATTGTAGCCTGTAGTACCGCTGTTGAAGACAATCCGAATTTAAAACGTTCTATTTTATGTTCCTCTATGTTTGCATCAAGATAAACGTGAGCAGTAATATCAGTTAATGCAAATTTAACCTTCACGCTACAATTCTTATTAATCTTTGAAGTTATCTCAAATGCTTTGTCTCCAACATTAAAATCATGTTCAAGCACGTTTTTTGGTGATACCGAAGTCTTTGCTGTACCGAGGGGAGCTATCGTAACATCACGGCTTTTGTCAAAGCCTATTTCTGTAGGATTGATTTCTCTAATCGTTGTGTTCTCGTCCTCACAGGAAAAACCTACAATTTCGGGAATAGCACTACCGGTAATATATACATCCGTGAGAATAT
The DNA here is from genome assembly GCA_964480285.1 of uncultured Bacteroides sp. Classification (GTDB taxonomy): domain Bacteria; phylum Bacillota; class Clostridia; order Oscillospirales; family Acutalibacteraceae; genus Eubacterium_R. The sequence continues at coordinate 6,429 of CAYZPT010000046.1, read as the reverse complement.
CCTCAACATTAGCGTCCTCGTATGTAACAGTGCTACCGTTAACTGCCATTATCTTGACTGCTTTTCCTGAATAATACTGCGCCGAGGATTCCAAAACAAGATAATCGCCTACGTTTACTGCCTGTCCTATTGAAAGTTCAGCTGTTTTGGTGCTTTCATTCAACGAAATTGCGTTGTCATTTACAACGTAGGCATTATCTGCATAATGAATATCGCTGTGTTCTTCAAGTTCCAAGGTGTTTTCTATCTCTGTGATAGAGTCAACGAAGAATTCTGCATCTGACTCGGTTAAAAGTTCTTCCTTTCGAAGATCATAGCCTGTTTTGTCAGAATAAAAATCAAGGATATCTTCATCATTCTGAAGGGAGTATCCAGAAACGTTGATAATATCTACTCCTACTGCCCTAACACAAATGCCGGCTGCAAAATATGTTGTGGCACTGTTATCGGGATAAAAACAATTATCATTGTCTGTTTTTTCAATGTAGCCCCATTCATATGAACATTGAATCGCATCAAAGTTTTGGTTATCCGAGGTAACGTCATCGTAATAGTGCTCTGTACTCTTGCACCCGTCAAACGCAAAGTTATCGTACACCATCTGAACAAACTCCGCGCGGCTTACTTCACCACCTGTTTGTGTTTCGCTAACAGTAGTTTTTCTCAACAATGAGCAGCCATTTAATAATGCTGTAATAATTGAGATTGCTAATACAATAGCCACAAATTTTTTCATAAAATTCTCCTTAATTATTATACTAAAAGCATTTTCACATTTATTCTATCATTATCTTCAAACGTAGTCAATAACTGGTATAAATAATCTGAAAGGATGCCCGTTATATCATTTGACTCCTGTTTTTTTGAAAAAAATAGAGGGTATTTTTTGACAGATTCTGAGCAGAATAATACTGTTAAAAACATTGATAAAAGGGAGAATTAAAATGAAAGCAACGGGAATAGTGAGAAGAATTGATGACCTCGGAAGAATAGTTATACCAAAGGAAATCCGCAGATCATTCAGAATAAAGGAGGGCGACCCATTGGAGATTTATACTGATGCGGAGGGCGAGGTTATTTTTAAGAAGTATTCGCCAATTGGCGAGCTGTCGAACTTCGCGGGGCAGTACGCCGAGGTGCTGCACAAAAGCGGCGGACTGCCGATTGCTATTATGGATAACGACCACGTTATCGCCTGCTCCGGCATCAGCAAGCGCGAAGTACTTGAAAGGCGCGTTACAAAGAATCTTGAAGATCTGATGGAGCAGCGCCAGATACACATTAAGACCGACAAGGTACCGGGCATTAACGCCATTGAGGGCTACGACAGGCAGGCGGAGGTGGTGTACCCGATTATCTATGGCGGTGACGTCAGCGGTGCAATTGCTATGCTTGAGGACGGAAGCCACGAACTGCCGAGCGAAACAGACATCAAGCTCGTACAGGTTGCAGCGGCGTTTTTGGGCAAGCAAATGGAGTGAACTTTTGTGCAGTTTGTACAAAATATGTTGCGATCATTTGTATAATGTAGACAATGGGTAAAAATGAGCAAAAAACACTTGCAATTTAAAAAATTGGGTGTATAATTGCAATCAAGTTGAGGGAAGAACGAGCGATAACCTACTGGCTCACCCTCATTTACATATAACAACAACGGCTGCACGGCAGCCTTCCAATATAGCTTTTTAGATTTTTTACATAAATTTTACTCCACAAACAAAGAGGGCACGGCGTTATGCTGTGCCTTCTTTGTTTCTATTTTGTTTTTCCTGTTATTTAACAGTAAACGAATCAACTGTTCTGCTGGCATTTGCAACTTCGTAAATTGTATTGTCAACATAAACCAATCTGTCCGGCTGATAATTGCTCTTGTGTTCACTGATGATTTTGATTTTACCGTTTTTTTCAGCGAAAACAATGGAGCCTCCGAAGTATTCGTCCGCGCTTCTGTAATCGTCGGTATCACTCCAATTCTCAACAGGAATAGCAAGATAGTTTTGCTTATCGTTTTTCAGAATTGCCTTGTGAGTAAACTGTGCAGGACTGGTTGCGCCGCGGTATTCTTTTTCATCAAGGACTTTCGGATTATTCTTGTCGCTGATATCAAACAGAACTAATTTAATGCCTGAGCGTATTTCGCCGACTGATTCGTCACCTTCAGTCGCCCAACCAATACCCATAAGCTTATCCTTGCCGACAGGCACAAGATTGGTTGAGAAGCCGCTGATTTTTACCGAACCGGTAATATGCGGATTTTTCGGATTGCTCAGATCGATGATGAACAGCGGATCTGTGGTTTTATAAGTGATAACATACGCCATATCGCCGATGTACTTAACGGCCTCGATATGCTCGCCCTTCGCGTAGCCGACAACAGAACCGACTTTTTTGAGGTTTTTGTCAAGTACAAACAGCTTGTTTATTTCTTCTCCTTTGCTGTTATCAGCAGTAGTCGCAACGCGCAGGTAACCGTCCTTTTCGTCAAACGACCACTGGTTGTTGACATAACCCTTAACGCTGCCGGTCGCCATTTCGGTGAGCTTTATGCCGTCAAGCGCGTACTTAACAATATTGGTACAAAGTTTGCCGTCCCTGTAATCTGCGCACGAGATATACAGATTTTCGGTTGTGCAGTAAATATTATCCGCATCGCCCATAACAGCCTTTGTTTTTGTTGTGTTGCTCTTGCCGCTTCGAGTATCAACAGCACCCACAACAACATAATTCGGATCCTTACAACACTCAAAAGCACAGATATCTTCAGCCGGAATTCTTTTAAATATTTTGTTTCCGTCAGTACAGAAAGGAATATAATCTTTTTTGTATGCGTAAGTGTTTGAAACAACGTAAATATTACCGTCTGCAAATCGGGAGGTGCTGTAGTCACCGCTCTGCTCGTATCTGTCAATCTCTTCAAAAGAGTTCCTGTTTCTTATATCATAAGTTATAACAAATGTATTTGAACCCCCGTTGGCAGGTTTTTCGCCCAATACATAAATACGGTCTCCGTCAAGGTACATTTCGTGTACGCCGTAATTATCGTCAATATATATATTTGTTAAAGATTCGGCTTTTCCATTTTTAATTTCATAAACATCAATTGTGTTTTCATCCGTTGTATTAAGTGCGTAAATATATTTGCCGTCAGTTTTTACAATATCAGCCTCATCAACGCCGTCAACCTGCTTGTAGGTATCACTGTACTCGCCGGAAGCATCAGAACTGCTTTTGGCTGTTTCTGCATCTGTGCTGCCAACACCGCCATCAACTTCAGCATCACTTTTTTCATAAAAAGACGCACCGCCCTCCCCGAGACCGAGACCGTTATAAACTGTATCATTTTTATATACATCCATATCTTCGGTAAAGGTGCTGATCTCATCATAGCTTGTAAAGTGAACAAGTCCGCTTTCAACCTGACTCTGAAGCTTCTTTTCAACTTGCCGGTCGTGGATAACATTCGCAGTTGCAAGCGTACCGATAACCACCGCAAAGCAAGCGGCGACGGAGATAATCGGCTTGAAAACGCGCTTTTTATTCTTTTTAAATTTAATCATGTCGCTCGCCTTTGTTCCCTGTTCAAGGCGCGCTTTTATACTATCTTCGCTCAAAGACTCGGGAGCGGTAATATTTTCGCTCTCGAATTTTGATGTAATAAACTCTCTATCCTTCATTGCAATCACTCCAAAAATTCTCTCATCTTTTTCAGGCTGCGTGACAGTTTTGAACGTACTGCGCCCGAAGTCATATCAACTATTTTGCCGATTTCCTTGCTTGAAAAGCCTGCCACAACAGAAAGAAGAACTATTTCTTTTTCGTCGTCTTTAAGAGTGTTAAGCGCGTTTTGCAATTCTGTTTTCTGCACGGTGCGCTCGGCAGAATCGTCAAAAAGCTGACTTTCTATATCGTCGATATTACTGTTTTTGCGCGCAATTGCCTGATGCTTAATCTGCGCGTTTACGGTGCAGTAAAGTATGCGGAAAATCCACGCGGCAAACGCCTGCGTATTTTTGAGCGCGCCTATCTGAATAAATGCTGACAGCGCACAATCCTGCACGGCGTCCTCTGCATCGCTTTGGTTTTGCAGACGGTAAAACGCGTAACGGTACAACCTGTCTTTATACAAACCGTACAACTCGGCAAATGCGTCTTTGTCACCCGATTTAGCAAGGGTAACAAGTTCGTTTTCGTTCATTGTGTCACTTCCTTTATCAACGGATTGAAAGACCTTTCACTTGTTATGTGTGAAAAAAATCCTGAAGTGTTGCAAAAAATTTTAATTTTTTACCAATAAAAAAAGTGCCGAAGCACTTTTTTATTTTTCATCAATTTTCTTTGAGTATTTTGCCAGATAAACGGTACGCATCAGCATACACTCAAGCTTTGGAACGTAGTGCGCGCGGTTGAAGATATCAACATCGATAATCGCCTGGCACTGCTTATCCATAATAATCTCAAGCGCCTGGAGGTCGCCCTCTGTGTTGCCTGTGATGAGTGCGCCTGCGCCCTGAACAAGAACTGCGTTCCTCTGGTCGATAGCTTCGCCTGCCTCTTTAGCGCAAGCGTCTGTGTCGCCATCAACCCATGCGATGTTCTTAACGTCCGTGCCGACAATCTGTGCAAAGTCGTCAATCATCGGGGTAATGCCCTCACCAGTGCAGGAAACTGCAACAACGTCCGGAGTAGCAAGCTGACGGATAAACGTGCAATCCTCTGTGTTGTAGATTGCTCTGTGGAGCTTCTCAACTTTCGGAGGAACACCGTTGATACCAACGCCCGATTCAACATCAACGTCAACGCTCTTGCCGCCGACTGTAAGTGTGAAGGTTTTGCCGTTTCTTACAGATGAGCCGAGATCTGCGATTTCATCAGGCATTGTGCCTGCATCATTTTTGTTAAGGAAATAATTTCTCTTGTCCTCGTCGCTGTAGGTCTTTGCCCAGGAGTGACGGAGGTAGTTATCCTTGATAACCTTTTCGCAGCAATTATCAAGATTTTCTGCAAGTGCAAAAGCGTGCTCGTATGAGTCGCCCATGCAAACCGTGCCGTGATGCATCATCATAATAGCGCGTGCGCTCGGGTTCATCATAATGCACATTTCAACCTTTTTGCGCAGCGAATCCGTGGTAGACATTGCGTATGCAGCGCACGGAACCTTTTCGCCGAGAACGGGTTTGAAAACACAGTAAACGTTGCGCATTTCCATACCCGACATTCACAAGATGGTAGCCTCCTTCAGTAGAGTGTGGATTACAAAGTCAACTGTCGGATGATGACGGTACGCAGCAGCGTGAACGCCCTTCTCCGATGAAGGCTTGATGTCACCCTCGTATGAGCAATCGTCGATGTTAACAACAACGATCTCTTCCGGAGTCAGATCCTCATAAGCTCTGCCCGACGGAGTGATAACAAACTGAGTCTCTGAAATACGGGCGGAAACGTTGCCCCATGTGCGGGCGATGAGACCCTTTTCAATAAGTTCTTTGCCTGCCTTAACTACTAATTCTTTAGCTTCCTGAATTTCGTATGACATAAATTTTCTCCATTACTAAAAAGTATTTTGAGGGGCAGTTGCCTGCCCCTTTAATTACAACTATTAATAATCAATCTTTTCGCACTGTGAAAGCACCTTGTCGAAGCGGCGGATGCATTCATCGATGTCCTCTTCGGTGTAAGCGCTTGACGTGTAAAGACGTGAGCCTGCAAGTGTTACAAGACCCTCTGCCATATAAGCAGCGCCCATATACTGCATTTCAGTCTGGCGGATGCCTGTCTGCTTAAGTACGTTCGGTACTTCCCAAGGCTTCTTCCAGTTAATTCTGAAGTGCATTGTTGCAACTGTGTGGAGGTGGCAGATTGAGCCAACGTTGTAGCATACGAACGGAAGGTCGTACTTCTTGATTGACTCGTTGATACCCTTAACAAGTCTGTCAGCCATCTGACCGGCAACCTGGCAAGCGTTTCTCTTTTCAATTTCGCAAATTACAGTGTAACCTGCAACGCAGGAGATAGGTGTAGCAGCCATTGTGCCGCCGCACATTGCCTTATGAATCTTCTTGCCCTCAGCCTTATCAAGACCAGCGCCGAGGTACTTCATAACTTCCTTGTGGCCGCCGATGCCGCCTGCACCCGGATAACCGCCTGCGATAATCTTACCGAAGATGGTGATATCGGGATCAATACCGTAGTAACCCTGTGCGCCTGAAAGACCGATTCTGAATCCGCATACAACCTCGTCACATACGAGCAGAGCGCCGTACTTACGGCAGAGTGCCTGAACGCCCTTCGGGAAGTCCTTATCTACAGGACGTGTTGCTGATTCAGGTCCGCAAGGTTCAATGAATACTGCAGCTGTGCCGCCGCGGAACTGGTTGATGAAGAAGTGTCCAAACTGACAGCTGAAATAGCAAATCTGAAGAAAGATTACGC
>CAYZPT010000045.1:4196-14008 GCA_964480285.1 uncultured Bacteroides sp. | reverse complement strand
GGCACATAAAGCGCGTCGCCCTTGGCGTAGCTGATTTTGATGTAATCCTTGCGCACGCCGCTGATGTCCATAGTCTGTATACCGTCAAAAATGCCGATGCCGTGCACATTGTGAACGATGTAGTCGCCCTTTGAAAGCTCGTCAAGCGAGCGTACCGCGTCCTTTGACGAAAAGCGCTTGTGCTTCTTTTTCGACTGGTTCGATTTTGCAAGTGTCATCATCGCAAATTTGCAGTCGGAAAGCTGAAAGCCTGACGACATCGTGCCGGTGATTACGCTGACCTTGCCCTTGTCAAACTGCGACGGGCGCGAATCATAGTAAGTTGCCGCAAAGCCCATCTCGTTTATATCATACGCAAGCGCCTTGCCCGCGCGCGAGGTGCCTGCCATAACGACCACCGCGTAGTTTGTTTTAAGAAGAGGGAAGATTTCATCTTTCAACTGATTCAGCGTGCCCGACCAGACGTTCAGGCTCTGGCTTCTGAAGTTTGCAAGATGCCTTATTGGTGTGTCAAAGCTGCCGCGCGGAAGCGAATCAAGGTAAACCGCGCCGCACTTTTCGTATTCTGCGGTGAGCTCATCAAAATCGAGCGTGAATTTATCAATGCCCTTGCACAGCACGCCGTCGTCAAGCAGCCACTTGATTTCCTCGTTCAGCAGCTTCTGCGCGTTGTTTGTTTTTTCTTTTACTTTTGCGCTTTCGCACACAAAGAGGATGCCCTCAAAGTAGTCGAATATACCGCGCGAATCGTATGCAAGCGGCAGGTATTTGTCGTTGCAGTGCAGTGAGATACCTTGCTCAAGTTTGTCACAGTCGGCGTACAGCTTTTCACGAGCCTTAACCGCCTTGCCTTTAAGGTTTTCGGCAAGCGCGCGGATAGCCTTCGCCTGTTTGGTACGGTTTTCAAACAGCACCTCGGTGGAGGGGATAATCTCAACCGAATCAACCATTTTGTTGCGGCGTTGAGTCGCGATATCAAAGTGGGTTATCGAATCAACCGTGTCGCCCCAGAGTTCAATTCGCACTGGCTCGTCGCTGCCGGGCGGAAAAATGTCAATCAGCCCGCCGCGCACTGCAAACTGGCTTGTGCCGTCAACCTGGTCAAACCGCGTGTATCCTGCCTTAACAAGGCTGTCAACCGCTGCTTCAATGTCAATTTCATCGCCGGTTGCGATAGTAAACGTGCGGCTTTTCAGTGCTTCTGGCGGCATAGTCAGCTGCACCGCCGCAGCGGCAGACATAACAACAGCCGAGTAGTTGCCCTTTATGATTTTTGACAGCACTCCCAGGCGTATTTGCTCAAATTCGCGGCTGATGCCCTCGACTTCAAGGAAGGTGAATTCGCGCTTCGGGTAGAGCAAAACACCCTTTTGCATTGCCGACAAATCCTCAAAAAAACGCACGGCGCTCGCCTCGTCAGGCGTGATGATAAAGCCCTTTTTGCCCGTTTCGGCGCAGAGTGAGTGAGCAACGTGTACCTTGTTGATATCGGCAAGACCAATAGCCCCGACAGGAGCACTTAGGGTATTAATGCTCGCCGCGAGGCTTTTAAATTCTTCGTTATTTGTTAATACTTTTGAAAAGCAAGACATAAATAATAGTGTTAAGTTTTAGGTTTTTAGTTTTAAATTTTTTGTTTGAGCAAAGCGAGTTACCGCAAGCTTAACACCCAATACTTAAAACATAAAGCCTGTTAAGAATTGTATTTGTTCATCGCGCTGTCGATGCCGTCGGAGATGATCTCCTCTGTTGCCCCGACTGCGTCCTCAAGCGCTTTTTCAAGGTCGCTCTGCTTATCCTTCGGGAATTCACCGAGCACCCACTTAACCATATCGTAATCGCCCGTCGGTTTCTTGCCAACGCCGATTTTAACGCGCGGGAATTCTTCGCTGCCGAGACATGAAATAATGCTTTTTATTCCGTTGTGTCCGCCTGCGCTGCCCTTGCGGCGGCAGCGAACCTTGCCGACGTCAAGTGAAACGTCATCAAATAATACTATTATATTTTCGTCGGGAAGATTGTAATAATTCGCCGCATCTGCAATTGCTTCGCCGGACAGATTCATCATAGTCTGCGGTTTCATAAACAGGCATCGCGTGCCGTCGATAGTTTCATCCGCAATCAGCGACTGAAATTTTGCTTTTTTAAATGAAAAGCCGTGCTTTTCTGCAAGCAGATCAATTGCCATAAAGCCCGCGTTGTGGCGCGTGTTTTCGTACTTTTTGCCTGGGTTGCCAAGCCCTGCAACGATATACTGTATTTTTCCTTTTCTGAAAAACATATTATTACCTCGTTATATGTCTTTAAGGGGCATATCGCGGTGATATGCCCCTTTGATTATTCTGTTTTCCCTACGCTTCTGTCTTTTCAAACTCGTCGAATTCTCTTTCGGAATCGTCCTTTTCGTAGTTGTACATATTCTCGTCTTTAACGTGATTAGCTATGTACTCATCTCTGTCAAACAGCTCGTCAGCCTTAACCTTCCACGCCTTTGCAGCGCCGATAGTCTTGTCAAACAATTCGTTTGCAGATTCGGGATGCTGCATTTCGGTTGAGTATGCACCTGTCTCAGCAACCATTTTGCTGATAGCGCCCGGGTTGTCGAGTACAGGGCAGGGACGCAGCATATTGTTTGAGAACGGCTGATTGCGCTTGTAAGCCATAAACAGCGGGCTCTGCAGTGCTTCAAGCACTGAGCATTCCTTGATGTTCACGTTTGAATAGTGAACAAATGCGCACGGTTCGCAGTCGCCGTTTGAGTTGATGTGGAAGTAGTGGCGTCCGCCTGCAATACAACCCTGAACGTATTCGCCGTCGTTCCAGAAGTCGAGCGCGAAAATCGGCTTTGTTTCACGCCATTCACGCATTTTCTTAAACATAAGCGCTCTCTGTTCAGGCGATACCATAAGCTCGGTTACAGCGCCGTTGCCAGTCGGCATATAGGTGAAGAACCACGCAAACTTAACGCCCTGGTCAATAAGCCAGTCGATGTACTCGTCAGAAGCAAGCACGTCTGTGTTTTTGCTTGTATAGCAAAGTGAAGCACCAAACGGAACGCCTCTGTCCTTGAGTCGTTTCATTGCAGCGGTGCACTTTTTGAATGTGCCCTCGCCGCGACGGAAGTCATTTTCCTCTTCGTAGCCTTCAATTGAGAAAGCGGGGAAGAAGTTACCTACGTCTTCGATCTGGTCAGCGAAGTCATCGTCAATCAGTGTGCCGTTTGTGAAGCTCATAAAGATACAGTCGGGGTTTTCACGGCAAAGGCGCATAAGGTCGTCCTTGCGCATTGTCGGCTCACCGCCTGTGTAAAGGAACATATATGTTCCGAGCTCTTTAGCTTGGCGGATAATTCTTGCAAGATCATCGTAAGACAGCGAACTTGTGTGACCGTATTCAGCAGCCCAACAGCCTGTACATTTGAGATTACATGCAGCGGTCGGGTCCATAAGGATAGCCCACGGCACATTGCAGCCGTACTTTTCGATATTTGCCATACGAACGTCGTAACTGTTGATTGCAACATTCATAAGCGGCGGAATCATTTTTTCAAGAACATGCTCGTTTGTGTCGCATATAATGCTTTTTGCAAAACGCATCCAGTTATTATCAGGATCGTCAAGCACCTTATGTAAACCTGCGTATGTTGAACGGTTAACTTTTTTTACGTCAGCCTTTTCAAGAAGGCTGAGGATTTTGGGTGCATTTTTATTAAAATCTTTTCTCGCGTACTTTACTGCGTTTTTAACAGCAAAGGACATTGCTGAATCTTTAAGACCCATAACTATTTCCTCTCATCTACTTAAACTAAAAATATTAGTTATACCAATAATGCCATATATAGCACTTTATAATACAAATGTCAAGAAATTTCTGAAAAATCAGAAACGAATCTGGAATTTAAGGCGATAGGTTTTATTAGTCTTGTTTTTGTACTTCTCATTGCAGTGAGCGCCCCAGCTGTCGTAACCGCCGATACCCTGCTGGCGTGCGATACATCTTACAACGGTTTTATTGTATTCAGGCAGATCCTTCTGGTGCCATGTGTCCTCAATTTCTTTGGGCAGCCAGTGGCATACGTTTAGCTCCATAACAGGCTCGGCAACGATGTTGAAAGACCTCTTTTCACCTACAAGAGTTGCATATCTTACGCCAGTGCGGTTGCCGCATTCCTGCGGCTTGAGGTAAGGCACCCACATATCGTTTACGGTTGTGTTATACAGACCGATTTTTGTGCCATTGTTGCGGTCAATGTAATTTTCGTCCGGACCGGCACCGAGATAGGTGAGGTTTTCAAAGTCCTTGGGCAGCTCAAACAGCAGGCTGATTTCCGGGATTTCCGGCAGGCTGTCGTCCGGGAAGAATTGCATATCAATATCAATACCCTTTGATGTTATTGTATATACAACCTGCGCCTTTGATTCGGGCTGTGTTCTTACAGTTGCGCCGCTTGTTACAACGATTTTTTTGCCTTCATCAAGGATTTTGTAACCCTCAATGCTCCAGCAGGTGTTGTTGTAAATGCCGGGTGTGTCGCCTGCGTCGCGCCAGCAGCCGAGTCTGCTTCCCGCGCGCGTGCCGCGGTCATTATCGGTGAGCGCACGCCAGAAGTTAAAGCGCATCGGTTTAAGCAGCATCTCCTCGCCGTCAATTTTGATTGAGGTGAGCTGATTCTTTTCGCGCTTTTCAAAGCGGATAAGCACGTCATCGCTTGAAATGCGAAGATTGCCGTAAGTATCGTTAACAAGGAGTTCCTGCTCTTCTTCAAGAACATCGTAAGTGTTTTCAAACTCGTTGATAATAAATTGCTCTTCGGCAATAATGTGACCTGCCTTACACCATTCAGTGTCGTGTCTTGTGCGCAGCTCAAGGTTGAGGTAACACTCGTTGTTCGAAACCTTGCCGAGCTCGAGGTCGATAACCTCTTTTTCAAACGGCTTAACATTGATTCTTGTAGTGCCGTCGCGGAAAATTCCCTTGTCTGAGCTCTGGCACCAGTAGAGTTCAAACTCGTTGAGGTTGGTAAACAGGAATTTATTTTTGATTTCTATAACGCCCTTCTCTGCGTCGAGCGCTTTGAAGTCAACGTTCTGGTATAATTTTTTGATTTCGGCAAGCTTAGGAGTTTCTGTTCTGTCGCCGAAAAGCAAGCCGTTGCCGCAGAAGTGACCGTCGTGCGGTTCTTCGCCGAAGTCGCCGCCGTATGCGAGGTATTCTACGCCGTTGTCATCGGTTGTCATTATGCTCTGGTCAACCCAGTCCCACACAAATCCGCCCTGCAGGCACGGATATTTATCCCAAAGGGCGGTGTACTCGTCGGTTGAGCCGCAGGAGTTGCCCATAGCGTGAGTGTATTCACACAGAATGAACGGGCGTGTATCTCTTCCTGCAAGCGCATAATCCTCGAGGTCATTCGGTTTCGCGTACATTTTTGACATAACGTCGCTGAGTTCGCGTTCATTCGGGTCACCGTGAAGCTCAAAGTGTACAAAACGTGACTTGTCGGTCTCCTTAAGCCAGTTGTACATCTTCTTGACGTTTTCGCCTCCGTGAGATTCGTTACCCATCGACCAGCATACAACACAGGCGTGATTTTTATCGCGGTGGTACAGCGCCTTAATACGCGTCATACAAGCCTTTTCCCATTCGGGGCGTGAGTCCGGCAGAGCAGGGCAACCGATAATCGTTGACCAGTATGTGCCGTGGGTTTCCATATTATTTTCGTCAATAACGTAAAGTCCGTATTCGTCGCAGAGCTCGTACCATCTCGGCACATTCGGATAGTGAGATGTCCGCACGGCATTGATGTTGTTGCGCTTCATAATCTCAATGTCTTTGCGCATAACATCTTCGCTGAGGTATCTGCCGGTGTGGCAGTCAAACTCGTGGCGGTTTGTGCCCTTGAATACAACGCGTTTGCCGTTGATACGGATAATGCCGTCCTTGATTTCAACAGAGCGGAAGCCAACCTTGTGCGATATGTATTCAATCGGCACGCCGTTGTTTTTAAGCGTTACAACAACAGTGTAAAGGTTCGGGCTCTCGGCGCTCCATGGCTTAACGTTGGTTACAATTGCCTTAAGTTCGGTAACGTGATCCTCGTTTGCATAGCGTGAATCAAGCGCAACAACAGCGCCGTCCTCGTCAACAACGCTCATATCTATTGAAAGCGATTCATAAGCGCCGTTGGTTTTAACTGTCATATCGAGGTAACCGTCGTGCAGTGAAGCGTCAGGTTCTGCGTGGATTTCAAAGTCGCGGATGTATTCACGCTCTGTTGTATAGATGTAAACATCGCGGAAAATGCCGCCGAGGCGCCACATATCCTGGCACTCAAGCCAGCTGCCTGTACACCAACGGTAAACCTCAACTCCGATTACATTTGAACCTTCGTTAAGGTAACGTGAAATATCAAATTCTGCACGGTTGAATGTGGATTCGCTGTAGCCGATTCTCTCGCCGTTAACATAGAGATAGAACGCTGAGTCAACGCCCTCAAAGCAAAGCACAACGCGCTTTTCAAGCAGTGCCTTGCTTATGTGAAAACGCTTAAGGTAGCAACCGACAGGATTGTGCTTAATCGGTGCGTTCGGCGGGCAGACATCCTCGTCGGTTTCCCACGGATAGCGCACGTTGCAGTACTGCGCGGTATCGTATCCCTGCATCTGCCAGGAGCAGGGAACAATGACGCTGTCCCAGTTGTGAGCGTCATAGTTCGGGTCTGCAAACTCCGAAGGACGGTAAGCGTAATTTTTGTAAAGTTTGAACTTCCACTTGCCGTTGAGTAATTTGCTGCGCGATGATTCATAGCGCTCAGCTTTAACAGCCTCTTCATAGTTTTCATATGGCATAAGTGTTGCGTGCTGCGGCATTTTGCCAACTTCAACTATTTCGGGATTGCTCTGCCATTCGGTGTAACCGTCAATAAAATTTCTCTCCATATTTAATCTCCTAACCTATTATGCCTTCCCTAAATAAAATATGTTTACCTATCAAGCCTTCCCCCTCGGGGGAAGGTGGCAGCCGCGAGGCTGACGGATGAGGGGTAAAACTGGGGAAGGTGGCTGCCATTAGGCAGTCGGATGAGGGGTAATACATAATTACAGGTCGTCGGGGCGCCGACCCCTACATACTGCGCCTTATCGTCTGTGGAACGTTCCTTCGTGGAAGCCCTCCTGCGTGATAACCGTCTTAACCGAGCGAAGCATAATTTTCAGATCCAGCCCGATGCTCCAGTTATCGCTGTATTCCTTGTCAAGTTTCATTTTTTTCATAAGTGAAATATCGTCGCGTCCGTTAACCTGCGCCCAGCCCGTTAAACCGGGACGAAAACGGTAAACGCCGTATTCCAGCCTGAGTCGGTGTGCTCTCATCTCGCTTGATATCAGCGGTCTCGGACCCACAAAACTCATATCGCCTTTGAGTATGTTCCAAAGCTGCGGAAGCTCGTCAAGACTCGTTTTGCGTAGGATTGCACCGATTTTTGTGATATACTGTTCTGGGTTTTCAAGCTCAGCAGTTGCGCAGTTCGGCGCCGTGCTTTTCATCGTCTGGAATTTATACATTGTAAACGGTCTGCCGCGTCTGCCGCGCCTCTCGTGACTGAAGAAAACTCTGCAATCGGGAGTGAAAAATATAATTGTGCAAATCACCAGAAAAACAGGTGACAGTACAATTAATGCAAGAAATGATGCGACTATGTCAAAAAGCCGCTTCCATTTCGTAGCTCCGAAATATTTGTGTAAAAACTCTTTCATACCATATACCTATAAGTGTCAAAAAATCTGATAGTGTTACAATATAAAGTGGTTCAATCCATAGCATTATACCATATATAAACACAAAATGCAATTTTTTTATGAATTTTAATTTTTTGTTGAAAAGCGTGCTCATAAAATATATAATATTTAAAGTAAAAATCCATTTTGCAAGGAGCAATATTATGAAAAAAGTTGTGAGTTTAATACTATGCGCTTTGATGCTTACGGGCATTATGTGCGGTTTTTCAGGCTGTGCAAATGTTGAAATGACAGAAGAAAATATTACCGATACAGTCACAAAAGCCGAAGTCGCGCTCCAGGAGTTTAACACAAAGGATCTTAAAAAATATGTTGACTCAAAAACGCTTGATGTAATTATACCGATTGCAGAGAAGAAAGAAGCGTTTCAGACTCTCGGCAAGGCGATGTTCAGCAATCTGAAAATGGAAGTTAAGAGTATTGATACCGAAAAGGGTACCGTTACAGTTGATGTTATCAATAAAAATCTGGTAGTTGACGCTACCGCTTTTGCTTACGAACTCAAGTCAAATTACTCAACGACTCAGCTGCTCAACAAGCTTAATGATGATGAGTTTATTAACGAAAAGCTCAATCCGCTTATTGAAAAGATTGACAAAGCGGAAATGCAAAAAGAAAAGACGGAAATTACCCTTAAGGTCAACCAGGGCAAACGCAATCTTGTACTGACGTTTGATGACGAGGGCGAAGACGCAGTTTCAGGTGGCGCATTGTCCGCAATCAAGTCCGCATTTGGGGCTTAGAATTTTAATCTTATAATTATATATATTATATTTGACATTGATTGTCTTTTATGTTAATATACTATTTGCGTGCAAATTGTCCGTGCGGCAAAAGCGGACATGTTGCAAAAAAGTAAAAACCACAAGAGGTGTAAAAATATGGCTAATAAATTCGTAACCGCTATTTTCGGAGATTACTCCAAAAAGGAAGTAAAAAAGCTCCGTAAAACAGTGGACAAAATCAATGATCTTGGCGAAAAGTATAAAGAAATGGAGGACAAGGAACTCTCCTCACAGACCGAACTGCTTAAGAAAAGACTTGCAGACGGTGAAACACTTGACGATATCCTTCCGGATGCGTTTGCTGTTTGCCGTGAGGCTGCTGACCGTGTAATCGGCCTGCGTCACTTTGATGTACAGCTTATCGGCGGTATCGTTCTCCATCAGGGCAGAATCGCCGAGATGAAAACAGGTGAAGGTAAAACACTTGTTGCTACTCTTCCCGCATATCTTAATGCACTTACAGGCGAGGGTGTTCACATCGTAACCGTTAACGACTACCTCGCAAAGCGTGACTCCGAGTGGATGGGTAAGGTTTACCGTTTCCTCGGTCTTAAGGTCGGACTTATCGTTCATGAGAAGAATAACGCTCAGCGCCAGGAAGCATATAATTGCGATATTACTTATGGTACCAATAACGAGATGGGCTTCGACTATCTTCGTGATAATATGGTTCAGTATAAAGAACAGAAAGTACAGCGCGGTCACATTTTTGCTATCGTCGATGAGGTCGACTCAATCCTTATCGATGAGGCGCGTACTCCGCTTATCATCAGCGGTAAGGGCGACGCTTCCACAGACCTTTACCGTCAGGCAAACGTTTTTGCAAAATCTCTTAAAATGGTTAAGGTTGCAAAAACCGATGACAAAGAAGATATCGAAGATAACTACGAAGGCGACTACATTGTAGACGAAAAGGCCAAGACTGCAACCCTCCTTAAGAGCGGTGTTGAAAAGGCTGAAAAGTTCTTTAATGTTGAAGATCTTATGGATATCGACAATACAACTCTTCGTCACCATATCGACCAGGCTATCAAGGCTCACGGTGTTATGACCCGTGATATCGACTATGTTGTTAAAGAGGGTCAGGTTAAAATCGTAGACGAGTTTACCGGCCGTATCATGGAAGGCAGACGTTATAACGAAGGTCTGCACCAGGCTCTGGAAGCAAAGGAAGGCGTTATTTGGGCTTTATACGTTTGGGTTTGAAGATGCTTTACACCTTTACCGGCTT
>CAYZPT010000045.1:0-4186 GCA_964480285.1 uncultured Bacteroides sp. | reverse complement strand
TGAGGCGCATAGCGGGGGTGATACACCTGCTTGATCAATACCATCTGGAACAGCCCAGGCACTTGAGGCTAAGGAGGGCGTTAAGGTTGAGCACGAGAGCAAGACTCTTGCAACCATCACCTTCCAGAACTACTTCCGTCTTTACAAAAAGCTTTCCGGTATGACAGGTACGGCTGCTACCGAAGCACCTGAATTTGACGAAATCTATAAGCTCGACGTTGTTGAGATTCCTACAAATAAACCGCTCATCCGTGACGACAAACCGGATGTTATCTTCCAGACGGAAAACGGCAAGTATCACAACGTTATTGAGCAGATTAAAGAGTGCCACGAAAAAGGACAGCCCGTTCTCGTCGGTACAATCAGCATCGAAAAGAGTGAACATCTCTCCAAGCTCCTCAAAAAAGAGGGTATTGAGCACAGCGTACTTAACGCTAAGAATCACGAGCGTGAGGCTGCTATCATCGCACAGGCAGGTAAATACGGCGCTGTAACTATCGCTACTAACATGGCAGGCCGTGGTACCGACATTATGCTTGGCGGTAACGCTGAGTTCCTTGCAAAGGCTGACCTCAAGAAGATGTCCTTCACAAACGAGCAGATCGACGAGGCAACAGGTTTTGCCGAGACTGACGATGAGGATATCCTCAAGGCACGTAAAAAGTTCATTGAACTTGAAGCTAAATATAAGGAAGAAATCAAAGAAGAGGCTGACAAAGTACGCGAAGCAGGCGGTCTGTTCATTCTCGGTACAGAGCGTCACGATGCCCGCCGTATTGATAACCAGCTGCGCGGACGTTCCGGCCGTCAGGGCGACCCGGGTGCAAGCCAGTTCTATCTGTCATGCGAGGATGACCTTATGCGTCTGTTCGGCGGTGACAGAATGCAGCTCATGATGTCAAAGCTTACTGATGATGAGAATCTTCCGATCGAGTCAAAATTCATCACAAGAACTGTTGAATCTTCACAGAAGAAGGTTGAGGGCAGAAACTTCGGTATCCGTAAGAATACCCTCCAGTACGACGATGTTATGAACCGTATGCGTGAGCTTATCTACACGCAGCGTGATCAGGTTCTTGACGGTCTTGATCTCACTGAGACTATCCTCAAGATGCTTGACCAGAATATCGAAGAGAACGTTAATAACTACCTGTCCGGCGAAACCAAGGACGATTGGAACGTTGACGGTCTCCGTGAAAAGTATAAGTCGTGGTTCATCTGTGACGACGATGACTTCAAGGATGTTGAAGATCTTACACCGGCTGACGCTATCGAACTTCTCCAGGTAAGAGGCAGAGAGCGTCTTGACGAAAAGAAGAAGATCCTCGGCGACGATATGTTCGGCGAGTTCGAGCGTATGATTCTTTTGCGCAATGTTGATACTTACTGGATGGATCACATTGACGCTATGGAAGATCTCAAGCGCGGTATCCACCTTCGTTCCTACGCACAGCGCGACCCGGTAGTTGCTTACCGTATGGAATCATATGATATGTTTGAAGAGATGACTGCTATGATCCGTGAGGATACAGCAAAGATGATGCTCACTCTTATGCCTCGCCATAAGGCAGACGTTCAGAGAAGAGCTGTTGCAAGAGTTACCGCAACATCTTCAAGCGAAACTGAGTCAAACGCTAAGCAGGTTACAGTCCGCAAGGAAAAGAAGATCGGTCCTAACGATCCGTGTCCGTGCGGCAGCGGCAAGAAGTACAAGAAGTGCCATGGCGCACCCGGATGCACCACACCTCTTGACAAGCCGATTGAAGAGTAATAACAATAAGAAAAATGCTTCCGATGTTTCGGAAGCATTTTTTTATAGAAAGTTAATAGTGTTCACTGTATTTTGATTACAGATAATGTGCTCTGAGCTCGTCGCCTGATTTTGCCGAAAGATATGCAGGTGCAATGTCAAACACTGTCTTTGCACCGCTCTGACCCTCTGCATTGAGCTTGTAAGCCGCTCTCGCATACGCCATGATAACCGAACCGGTAAATTCAGGATTTGAGTCAAGATTGAGACTGTATTCAATAACGTGCTTTGTGCCGTCGCTTGTTGTACCGGAATAGATTACCGAGCCGCCGTGCGGGAGTCCGCTGTGGTCGCGTGCCATTTCCTCTGCGGTGATGAAGTGTACGGTTGTATCGTAATCAGCAAAGTAGTTCGGCATAGTTACAATATCTTTTTCAATTCTTGCAAGATTTGCGCCCTCTTCAGCCACAACAAAGCACTCTCTTGTGTGCTTTTCGCGAGTTGTGAGTTCGGGATCTGCGCCGCTTCTTACTTTGTCAAGCGCAGCAGGTACAGGAATAGTGTACTGACGGCAGTCAACAACGCCCTCAATACGTCTTACAGCGTCGCTGTGTCCCTGGCTTACGCCCTTACCCCAGAAGGTGTAGTCCTTGCCGTCGGGAAGAATGCAGGTGGAATAAAGTCTGTTGACAGAGAACATACCCGGATCCCAACCGCATGAGATAATACCGATTTTACCGGCAGCCTTTGCAGCCTTGTCAACATTTGCAAAGTGGACGGGGATATTTGCGTGTGTATCAAAAGAGTCTATTACATTATACATTGCTGCGAATTTAGGTGTCATCTCAGGCAGGTCGGTTGCACTGCCGCCGCAGATGATAAGAACATCAATGTCCTCGTTGCCGGTTTCAAGGTCGCTTACGCTTTTAACAGTTGCTCCGCTTGCAACAGTAAGCGTTTCAGGTGCGCGGCGTGTGTAAACAGCTACGAGTTCCATATCGTCATTTTTCTTAACAGCAGCCTCTACGCCTCTGCCGAGGTTACCGTAACCTAAAATACCAATTTTAATGCTCATAATTCAGTCCTCCTAAAAATTTGATAATACTATTATATATAATGTTATTAAATATTTCAATAAAAAAATAAAAAAGTATGGGCGGATACTATCCGCCCGTCAGGTTAAAGGTATTGTCTGATATCGTTTGTGAGATTAAGCTCGACTTCAACAAGCCTTTCGCAAATGTCCTTTGACTTTTGATCTGCACTTTTATACTGGTTAAAGTAGCGCGACAGCGATTTAACACCCATATTGCATCCGTCTGTCATCAGGTCGGCAATTGTTGAGTCGCTGCGATCCGCCATCAATTTTGCATTTGTTTTAATCCAGCTCATACTTTTTGCCATAGGATTCGGGTTTTTGCCGTCGTCGCAGTGCAAATCAAGCAGTTCGCCGACCTCCGCACCGAGTTTTTCGTGCTGAACGCGGCAATCGGTGAGCAACTGCTTAAAATCGGGATTCTGCACATCGTTTACAACCTCATTAATTGAATCAACGCCCATCTTTATACCTGCATCGCACTCGCGCAACAGCTTAACAGTGTCGCCGTCATTGCCAACATATTCCTGCATAATGTTACCACCTTTGTAATATAGTAGTAATATTTTGTGCCGAACTTATGTGTTTATTCAAAAACACCGCAACCCAAAAGGGTTACGGTGTTTTTGGCGTCCCAGAAGGGAGTCGAACCCCCGACCTTTCGCTTAGGAGGCGAACGCTCTATCCTGCTGAGCTACTGAGACATTGCCCATATATTATATATATTTATATTTGATTTGTCAAATATATATTATAATATATAAATTATATCATATTTATTAGGTAATAGACAGATATTTAGTTATTGACAAAAGTGTTACAGTGTCAAAAGTGGCCGCTCACCCATATCTTGAAACCCTTGCCTTTATGCTACAAACTGTTTACAAGATGTTGTATTTTTGCGATTTTTTCTTAAAAAATAGTTACAAACGGGCAATTCTCAGTCGGCGATTTTTAATAATGTTACAAAATTTCAATTTAGCGGTTTAACACTTTAGCACGCAAAACCACAACATTTAGGTGCTTATTGTTTAATTAGCACAAATTTGTTTCCTTATCATATACATAATGCACAAAATACAAACATATAATAAATTGACAGGTTGGTGATTTGTGCTATAATGCAGTCGCATCGAACGAAATGCGGTAATCAGTCGTTCGAAAGTAAAGGAGATAGAAATGAAAAAGCCAAGTAATGTTGCAGGTAAGTCAAAAACTAAAAAACTTATAGCAACAGCAATTGCTACTTTAGTCGTTCTTGCAGTGTTCACAAGCACAGTATTTGCTGATTCATATGGTAAATATAATGTTACTATTATTGACAGCGGCGTTAAAACAAC
>CAYZPT010000044.1:0-14048 GCA_964480285.1 uncultured Bacteroides sp. | reverse complement strand
CGGTCAAAATTTGTCGGCGCTCCAAGCCGAAACAAATTTTGGGCACCGCAAGAGTCACGCGGGTCGTATTTGTAAGAGAAAACTAAATATATGCAGGAGTGGCGGAATGGCAGACGCGCTAGATTCAGGTTCTAGTGGCAGCAATGCTGTGTGGGTTCAAGTCCCATCTCCTGCACCAAAAAAAGACTTGCTAATGCAAGTCTTTTTTATTATGTTTGCCTGCGGCAAATGATGTAAATAGATTAATGATGTATGCTTCGCAAATTAGTTTTCAGAATAATATTTTTCAATTTTCGGGCGAGCCCTTTCAAAGAACACCAGCAGGCGGCTGTCAAACTGAGTGCCATCGCCCTCCATTATGATTTTGTTGGCATCCTCAAACGACATACTGTTCTTGTACACGCGTTTTGAAATAAGTGAGTCGTAAACGTCGGCAATCGCCATAATTCGTGCTTCAAGCGGAATTTCTTCGCCTTTGAGCTTTTCGGGGTAACCCGAACCGTCAAAACGCTCGTGGTGGTAGTGCGCAATGTTAATTGCGATTTGCTTGAATTGTTCGTTGTCAACGCTCTCCACAATCTGCGTGAGAATCCGCGCGCCCTCGGTGGTGTGAGTTTTCATAATTTCAAACTCCTCAGGCGTGAACCTGCCGGGCTTGCGCAAAATAGCGTCGTCAACCGCGATTTTGCCGATATCATGCATCGGCGCAGCGTTGATAATGCAGCTGCAGAACTCGTCGTCAATATCCGGATCTCCGTCCTTTTGCATTTCTTCTACAAGTATCTTAACAACATCGCTCGTTCTCTTGATGTGACCGCCCGTGGAGTTATCGCGGCTTTCAATCATAGCAAGCATACCTACCACAAAGTTCTGCTGCAGATCCGCGATGTGCTGATTCTTAATCTCAACGTCGTTTTGCAGTGCGGTTTCAAATTTTTTCATTGAGAAATAATTGCTGAGAAATCCGCCGATTGAAATTGCAAAGAGACCTAACAAAACCGCGAGACTTATGGTATCTGTAGCATCCATCCTTTTGGATATGACTTCTAAATACTCGCTTTCGCTCATGGCAAGAACACTCTCGGGCGCTGTTCCGTTATGGTAAGCGTGAAAATCAGTTAATGCCTGCATTGCCGATTCCTGCTGAATCTGGTCCATCCAGATAATTCCAAGAACGAAAATAAATGAAATCAAGACAATCCATACGATAATTGCTTTACCGAAATGCCTTGCCTTATCCTTCAGGATAATCCGGTGGAAAAATATCATTCCGAAAACAGACCAGAGAATAAATAACAGATATGTTGCGGAGCTTAACGAATCCATCCGCAGTCCCGGAAGAATCATCATCGCGCCGAAAATAATCATAATAATCAGGACAATATATCCCGAAGCGGAATACATCCTGTTCTTATCCTGCCTTGCACATTTTATGCCCGCAGCGGCAACAAAGCCGTAGAGCAGGGTGGCGATAATCGTTGTAACGTCAACTATCCAGCCGATTGTCGTGCGCCCGAGGAAAATAATCGGTATCGAGATTATTCCAACAAAAACAATCGCGTTTGCGGGGATTTCTTTTTTGTTCAGCCCGGTGATTTTCTGCGGGAGTATGGAATCCTTGCCGATAACGTGCATCATACGGCAGAGCGCCCACAGGTTTGCAATCAGGCTCGTTGCAATCAACGCAAACAGGGAACAGTAAAGCAAAATCGTTCCTGTGTTGCCGAGGTAGTAACCCGCAGCGTAAAATGCGGGCACCGCTTTCAAGCCCGAAAGATTGCCTAAATCATTGATATAATCAACCCAACTGCTGTACTCAGGCGGGAACGCCGTAACGGAAAGCAGCGTTATGAAAATATATAGTGCTGTAGTGATGACGATTGAAGTCGCCAGCACGCGGAAAACACGTTTTTTCGGGAAGTTATATTCGGTTGACGAGTGCGTAACGCTTTCAAAACCTATAAACGCCCACGGTGAAATAGTCGCAATTTTTGCAATTTGCTGTAGAGGCATACCGTTTGGAGCAAAGTCGGGCTCAAATCCCGCGTTGCCTGACAGGAAGCGTACCAACCCAACGATAAAGCAGCTTGTTATTCCCACAACAAACAGGGCAACAAGAACTACCATAACCTTTGCCACGACCTTTTTGCTGTTGATAAGTACTAATACCGTAAGCACGATAGCCGCCGCTGTCAGAAGCAGCTCGCCGGTATAAATCTCATAGCCGAAAATCGTATAGAGATAACCGAATTGGAACGTATCGCCGAAAATGTATCTTGCAAAAAAGGGAACCGCTGACGCGTTTGCCCAGAACATTAAAATGTAAAGCAAAAATACAAACCAGGAAACGAGGAACGCTCTGTCGTATCCGAATATCGTTTTTGTAAAAAAGTACACGCCGGTTCCTTCGGGATAACGGTTTGCAAGGTAGTGGTAGTTCAGGCAAACCAGCAGCATAATTGCGCCGCCGATTAAAAGCCCGAGCACGCTGCCCAGCGGACCGGCTTGCTTAAGATATGTATTGCTCGTTACTACGAGCGAGCCCCAGCCAATGCTTGTACCGATAGCAAATGCCAGTACGGTAAGCGGGGACATAAACGGTTTCATTTTCTGAACCGATGAATCAGTTTGCATTGTTTTCACCACTTGTTAATTAGCTTTCGGAGTCGGGATTCTCCTGATTTTTGTGAATGTTGGATATATCCTCAGTTGTGCCGCCGCCGTTGTCATCCTCGGCGCGGAATTCACCTTTTTCGGCAAGCCGCAGAAAGGCGTCTACTACATCGGGCGTGAGCTGTGTGCCCGAAGCGTTTCTGATAATATCGATTGCCTTGTCGTAGTTCATACGGTCTCTGTAAGGTCTGTCGGAATACATCGCGTCAAAGGTATCTGCAACTGCGATAATCTGTGCCACGCGCGGAATTTCATCGCCCTTAAGTCCCTTAGGATATCCCTTGCCGTCAGGGCGCTCGTGGTGTGATTCGGCACCTACGATTATATCGGGCATCAGACTGATGCTGCCAAGCACGTCGGCACCTCTGACTGTGTGAGATTTGATGGTGCCGAATTCCTCGTCGGTGAGTTTGCCCGGCTTGTTGAGCACCTGGTCCGGAATGCTGACCTTGCCTATATCGTGCATAAGCGCGATGTTGTAGTATTGCTCAACAGTGTCCTCATCGTAGCCAAGCTCCTTTGCAAGCATTGCCGTGTATTTTGCAACGCGTGAGGAATGACCTTGGGTGTACGAATCTTTCATATCGATTACCTTCGCAAAGGATTCAATAATCTCTCTGATAAGCTGCTTATCGCGCTGTTGCTGCTCGCGAAGTTTGTCAAGCTCATCAGCCCTGTTTGTGTTGATATGCATTTTCATTCCAATGATTATGCACGCAATCAGGAATACAGCGGAAATCGATATAATAAGAAGCACGTAATTTCGCGTGTATTCGCGGATTTCATCCATTGAAATATCTGCGCCTGCATACGCAACGCATTTGCCGTTTGAGTCAAGTATAGGCTGATACGTCGTCAGTAGCCAGCCAAACGAGTCGTTGCTCTCAAGCATATCAATTCCTTTGCCCTCAAGCAGCGACGGAACATACGGTAAAAACGTTTCGTCAAACTCCTGCAAATCTGCAAGTTCACCCGGCTCCTCGGTGTCTGTGTCAAACACAACATGGCAGCCGTCCTCCTGAATCTGATAAACATAAAGGTATTTCAGATACGGTGTGTTGTCACGGATGTCGCTGAGTGTTTCAAAGGTTTTTTCATATTCCTTGTCTTTTCCGTTTTTGAGCCAGTCATTAATGCGGTCAGCATCAATCGCGTTTGCCGCAAGCTTTGCAGCGCCGACAACTGACTGCTCACGGTCCTTACGTATCTGTGAGCTTAAAACGCTGACGCCGGTAACGGTAATCGCCGTTGCCATTATTACTGCCAGAACAATCCACACAATAATCAGCAGATTCTGACGTTTGATACGTTTCTTCTCTTTATTCATAGCAAATCTCCGATTAATTATTAGTTTTTAGTGTGTTTTTGTTTTCGTACATCTTCTGGTCAGCCTGTTCAAACACCGGCGCTACGCATGGCTCGTTATCATACTTTGCCATACCGCAGGCGATAACAATACCGCCCGAATCAACAGCTGTGGCGTTGTGCTCGCTGACGATTTTAACAAGCTCGTCAATGCGCTTGTAATCCTCGTTTTGCGAGATAACGGCGAACTCGTCGCCGCCTACGCGGAACACCTGACTGTGCTTGAAAATGTCGCATATAATTTTGCACGCGTCGCGCAGATATTGGTCGCCTGCCTGATGTCCTTCGGTGTCGTTAACGTCTTTAAGATCGTTAACGTCAAACACTGTGATTGCGAATTCCTGCGGGATTTGCTCTGCAATCAGACGGTCAAGCTTTTCTTCTGCATCAAGATAAGCGTGCTTGCTCCTTACGCCTGTCAGCGCATCAACATTCGCTTTCGTCTGTGCCTGTGCAAGACGGCGTGCGTATTCTTCTTCCTGACGGATATGGGAATCAATATCGTTGATACCTACAATCAGGCGCTTGCCTTCCTTTTCGTCAACCATCGCAGCTTTGAGCTGAACGTAGAGTGGCTTGCCGTTTACATGCAGGCGGTAGGTCAGTGAGTAAAT
The DNA here is from genome assembly GCA_964480285.1 of uncultured Bacteroides sp. Lineage (GTDB taxonomy): Bacteria > Bacillota > Clostridia > Oscillospirales > Acutalibacteraceae > Eubacterium_R. Next base: position 9,396 of record CAYZPT010000044.1, on the reverse strand, counting down.
ACCGTTTTTCTCAACCTCCGAGAGAACGCCCTCTTCGGTGAACAGCGATAAGTATCTTTCAAGGTCGTCCGGGTAAACAAGATCCTTGCTCAACTCGCGCGTTTTGTTGAAGAAGTCAAGACCTTCCTTCGGCAGCTTGAACGAATCAAAATCAGCCGTTGAGCTGTAAACGCGGTACTGACCTGTTTCGGGGTCGACAACAAAAATTGACATAAATTCGCCGACAAGTGCTTTCAGTCTGTCGTAGGCTATGCGCTCTTCTGCAAGACGTTCAGCCTCCTTTTGCTGTCTTGTCTGCTCATCAACGTCCGTAACGCCGAGGATCATAAAGTGATCGTCTTCCATAAGCGAGAGTTTCATCGTGACGTACTTGGGGCCGTCATATGTGAGCCTTCGAAGTGTAAGAATAAACGTTTTATTCTTTGCAAGTGTGTCAAGCAGCGTCTGCTTTTCCATAGCAGCAAGGAAAGCATCTCTGTCTTTTGAGTAAATATGCTCTTCGGCAACTCTTTTACATTCACCAAAGAAGTTCGGGCCGCGCCTTGCTTCGCTGAGCATTCCGCTCTCGTCATCTGTTGTATATTCAATGTATTCCTCATTTTCAAGGTTAACGTAAAACAGATCTGTGTAGCCGCGGGCAAGCGTCTGTGCAATTCGGGTGTAAACAAGACCTGCGCTCAGGGATTTTTCGTACGCTTCTTTGGTAGATTCGTTTTCAAGTCGCATCTGCACCATTTCGGTAATATCTTCGCACATACCGAGAATGCAGAGTCTGCCGTTTTCGTCTGTATAAGTCAGCTTGCTTGTCTGCAGATTCTTTGTGTTTCCTTTCGCGTCGGGAACGTCCTCAAAGAAAACGTATGGCTTATCCATTGAAAGCGCCATACGGTCGTCTTCATTGAAATGCGCTGCAGTTTCCGCCTCAAAGATATCTTTATCGGTAAGACCTATTATATCTTCGGGCGTAGCCTTGCCTGCGTAATCTGCAAACGCCTGGTTGCACGCCAGATAAACGCCCGTTTCAGCGTCTTTTGAAAAGCTCATAGCCGGCATATTGTTAAGTAACGTTGTAAGCGAAGCCCTGAGGTCTGCAATCTGCTTTGCGGTTTTTGCTGCGTCCTCGGCAGCGGTAAGCTGTTCGCCGAGTTCACGCGTTTCATTGTAATTGAAAAGCATTATCGCCATTGATGCAATAAACAACCCGAGAGATACAATGGTGTAAAGCGTGTTAACCTTTGTAATTCGATGCTCCTGATCTTCAAGGAAAGCTTCGCGCTCCTCCTTGGATTCTTCGCTGTTGTCGTGGTCGGGGTGTGACTGATGGTATTCAAAAATACTCTGAGCCGCATTTTCAGCTGCCTGCTCGGTTGCGCGCGATACCCACATCATCGACGCAAACAAAATCATAACAAGCAGAATTATCCACACAGCGATTCTCTGCTGGCCAAAGTCACGCTTGTGGTTTTTACGCAGCAGGAAGTGGAAGTATATTAGTCCTGCAACAGCCCAGACGATGAACAGTATATACGATTCTGTTTCCATCGCGTGGAAGGGAAGTAATCCCGGTATCAGCAGCAGGAGCAGGAAGCAGCCCATAATTACCATACCGATAACGCCTGTGTATTGCTCCGCTTTTGATTTAGCATTCTTTGCGTGCTTGAAAACAGCGTGAGAAATTAAGCCGTAAATCACAGTTGCGCCGAGAGTGGTTACGTCAACAATCCAGCCGATTGCCGTTCTTCCGAGGAACGGGATGAAAACAGAAATTGCAACGATTGCCCAGATAGCATTTGCAGGGACGCCGTGCTTGTTGAGCTTCTTTAGCGCTTTCGGCGCTTCGTTTTCTCTGCTTGCCGCATAAAGCAGACGGCTTACTGCGAGCATATTGCCTATAAGGCTTGTCAGAATAACACCGAACAGCGCAAGCATCAGTACGGTAACGCCCTTCTGACCGAGATAATAGTTAGCTGCATAAAATGCGGGAACTGCCTTGATACCCGACAGGTTGCCCATATCTCTGATATATGCCATCCAGTTTTCGTATTCAGGCGGATAGGCTGAAATTGAAAGCAGTGATACAAGTATGTACAGTGCGGTAGTTATCAGCACTGATGAAAGCAGTATGCCCTTTATCTTTTTTGCAGGGAATTTGTATTCCTCTGAAAAATGCGATACATTTTCAAATCCGATGAACGCCCACGGTGAGATTGCCGCAATACGCACAATCTGACCGAATGCGTTTGAGCCCTCGGCATATGCAGGCGAGTAGCTGAACGAGCCGTCGTGCTTAATAATCGCTCAGACAGCGCAAACAGTGAAGCCGACCGCAAAAACAGACGCGGCAGCAATCATAATAGCGTTAATTACTTTGGTGCTTCCTGTGCAAATCAGTCCAATAAGCAGAATTGCGCAAATCGAAAGCAGTGCTTCGCCGAACCAGACCTCATAACCGAAAATCTGATAACGGAAGCCGAACTGAAACGTGTCGCCAAGGAAAAAGCGCGCAAACAGCGGCACTGATGTTATGTTCGCCCACAGAATTGCAAGATATGTGAGCAGCACGAACCAGGCGGCAACAAAGCCTAAATCCTTGCCGCCCACGCGCTTTTCAAATGTGTAGATGCCGCCTGCGTCAGGCGCTTTGCTAATCATATACTGCAGGTTGCGGGTAATGACGAGAATAACCGCCATACCGATAAGCAGTCCGAATACGGTGCCTAAAATACCTGCCTTTTGTAAATATGCGCTGCAGGTTACGATAAACGAACCCCAGCCGATACTTGTGCCTATTGAGAATGCCCAAATGCTAAACGGAGTAAAGTTGGACCGCAGGGTGCCTTGGGTATTGTCATTTAGCAACTGCGTGGAATTGCCGTTTTTGCTAAATTTCATATTTCACAGTCCTTTTGCCGAGATAATAATTTCTGTGATAAGTGTATATTATTCAAACCATTTTTTGTTGAATTCATTGCGCTCTTCATCGGTTTCACAGGTTTTTATAAATCCTGTGTTGTGAACGCGCAAAAGGATATCATCAAGTAAGGTCGGTTTGTCGTAATAGTAGCCTTGAGCAAGCTCGCAGCCTATGTCTTTGATAAACGCAAGTTGCTCTTCGGTTTCCACGCCTTCAATCAGCGTGTGAATACCGAGCCTTTTGGCAAGCTGCACCATCGATTCAAGAAGAATCTGGTTAACGCCGTCCTTGTCCTCAAGGTTCTTAACCAGGTTCATATCAAACTTGATTAAGTCAAATTCGTACTTACTGAACGAGCTGATTGCGGAATATCCGCTGCCGAAATCGTCAAGCCATAATCTGTAACGGTTTTCACGAATCTTTTCGAGTTGCTCGCTGAATGTTTCCGCGCCTTTTTCGATATCCTGCTCCGTTATTTCTATAATGAAATAGCTCTTGTCAACGTACTTTGACATATTGTATTTGTCGTAAAGCCTGTTGAGTTCTTTGAGGATATCCGCGTGGTCGAAATCCTGACGCGAGAAGTTAACGGAAACGGGTACAAGCGGCAGGTTGTTATCATAACGAACGATAACTTCCTTGCATACCTGCTCAAACATATACAAATCGAGTTTGTACAGCTGATGATATTTCTGCAGAACGGGAATGAATTCGCCGGGCGAAATCATTCCGCGCGTCGGGTCAATCCAGCGTGCAAGGAATTCAAAGGCGGCAACCTTCCCGCTCTCAACACGGTGAATGGCGTGGTAATAGCCCTTTATCCAGCCACTTTTAAGCGCCTTGTCAAAATGCTCAATGATGTATCTGTCCTGAAGATATGCCATATTTGACGACTGCGAGAAGAATTCAACCTCTCTGTTGATATCGTTTTCGATATGCTTGAGCGCTCTCTTTGCATGGTCGATTGTTTCGTTGAGCGAAACACCCTCCTCGGCAGCACAAACACCGCTGCGTATACCGGAGGTTTCGCCATGAGCTTTAATATGAATAGCGCGGTTCACTCTGCGCAGATGTCTTTCAAGCTTCTCGTTTGAGGATTCATCTGTAATCAGAATGAAATGGTCGTCCGAATCTCTAACAACAAGCGATTTGGGGAACTGTTTAACAATCGCGTTTGCGGTAAGAGCAATTAAATTATCGCCCTCCTTAAAACCGTACTGATTGTTATATGATTGCATTGAATAAATATCAATATAAACAACAAGGGGAGTGTTGCCCTCTGCGCGGATAATGCTGATTTTTTCCTCACCGAAATCCTGCAGATAATTGATATTCGGAATTCCCGTTAGCGGATCTGTATAGAAGCTGTCGTGACGGAGCTTCATATAAGCGTCAAGTCTTTCTTCCGTCGTTTCCTGAGTAACGGTAAGGTTTGCGTAAGTGATTACAGCAAGCTCTGTGCCGTCGGGCATTGTCTGCCACTTACCGATACCGTGAATGTAAACATATTCATTATCTTTTTTGCCGCTTTTTGCAGATGCGCTTGCAAGGCTGCGGTCAAGACGGCAGCGGAACACCGTGTCGTACGGACCTTGCTGATTCAAAAAATCGTCGCTGATTTGCGAAACGACGCCCACGTCGTCGGGGTGCATTCTTTCAAACATACCGCTTTCAAGCCATTCAAGCACAACCTCACGCGGCATTCCCGTGTTTCTGCAAAAGCCCTCTGATGCGAGAATGGGAACTGCTTTTCCGTCGATATTCTGATAGTAAACAAACGACAGCGGGCTGCTTTCGTAAGCGGTTTTGGCGTCGGCAGGGAACTGATATTTTATCGCCCTGCTGATTACTTCCTTGCCGGAATGTACTATCTTGTGCGCTTTGAGCGCAACCTTGTGATTGTACATCAGGTGGTCTGCAGTGTCAAATACGCTTTCAACACTTTCACCATCGCTGTAAAACGCAACGCCGAAAGCAACCTCAACATCGTCTGAATTTCTGTTTGAGTCGTTCATTCTGTCGCACAGATAATCGATGTTTTTGTAATCCTGCCCGCGGCAGATAACAACAAATTCATCGCCGCCGATACGGAAAACGCGGCTGTGCTTAAATGTGTCGCAGATTATCTTGCAGGCATTTTGTATCAGACGGTCACCCGCATGGTGACCCAGGGTATCGTTAACACTCTTTAAGCCGTTGATGTCACAGACAACAAAAGCAAATTCAACATTTTCCTTATTCTTTATCTGCTCGTTTAACTGCTCCTTTGCAAGTGAAAAAGCATGGCTGTTCTGAACACCTGTCAGAGCGTCCTTCGCCGCAATTTCCTTCGCTACCGAAAGCTCATGAGCCTGTTGCTTTTCTCGCCTTACGTAAAGGTCAACATTTTCAACGCCGATAATCAGAAGCGGCTTGCCGTCCTCTTCAATCTCGGCAGCTTTAAGGCGGACGTAAGTGGGCTTGTTGTCAAGCATAAGACGGTATTCCATAATGAATATGCCGTCTATTTCAATTGCGCCGAGTATGTTTTTCTTTGTAAAGAGCAAACTGAAGTTGTCGTGGTCTTCATCACAGATAACACGAAGCGCGTTTTCCTTCGTTTTTTCAAAGAAGTTCTCGCCCTTCTTGGAAATACCGAGCTTATTGAAATCTTCGTTAGCGTTGAATTCGGTATACTCGTCAGTTTCGGGGTCAACTGCATAAATCACCATCAGGTTGCGGCTGAAGGCATTAAGACGCATATACGCTTTTCGCTCTTCCTTTTCACTTTCCGCTTCAAGCTGGTTCTTCATTTCAGTGTCAATATTACTGATGCCGATAATGATATGGTGCTCGTCGTCGGGGATTTGTGCAACCTTCATAATTACATAGGCGGGCTTGTTATCAATCATCAGGCGGTAATAATATTTGAGTACATCCTGTACAGCAAGCTCCTTGAGAATTGCTCCCTTTTCAAGCAGTTCCGCCATCCTGTCGCGGTCTTCCTCATAAATGAGCTTGTCAATATCGTTTTGAATATTGCGGAAGAAATTCTTGCCCGAGTTACGCGCCATTTTTGAACCGCTTTCGGTTCTTGAGCCGTACTCAACGTATTCGTCGGTATCAACGTTAATATAGTAAAGATTGAAATAATCTCCGGTTAACGCAAAATTGATTTGCTCGTAAATCTCATTTTCTTCAAGGACTTTTTTATAGGTGGCTTTTATAACTTCGTTTTCTTCACGCATTTTTTCCATCTCGGTAATGTCAACCGCCATACCGAGAAGTAATAATTTGTCGTTCGCGTCGTATAACTTTAACTTGGTAGTATAGTATTTGTGCGGATTGCCTGCCGCGTCTTTTGCATCCTCATAAAAATGATAAGGCTCATTCATTGACAGTGCTTTTTTGTCCTCTTCAATAAAGTGAGCGGCAGTTTCACTGTCAAAAATATCATTGTCGGTAAGCCCCAGCACCTCATCGGTAGTGCCTTTGTTTGCATCGTTGGCAAACACCTGATTGCAGGCAATGTATTCTCCTGTTTCGGCGTCCTTTAAGAAACTCGAAGCAGGAATGTTATTAAGCAGAGTGGATAACGACTGCTTTGATTTTGCAATCCTTTTTGCCTCATCTGTCTGGCGCTGGAAGTCCGCCTTTTCGTCTCTGATTACAACAGCCGAAAGCAGGCTTGTGCCGACAAGGTATGCAACAGCGCAGAGCGGAAGCTCCGGTAACAGTACCTGAAGCACCATTAATAACGACACAATTACTCCAAAGAAGGTAAGCATACGGTATTTATGCCGTTCGTTTTTATCGTGCCTTGGAATTGCTAACCGTGCAGTTAATGTGGCTGTGATAAACATACCAATCTGTAGCAGGATTACAGCATAACGCAGGGGCAGGGGATGATATACGCTGTTTTTGTCTACCGTAAAGAGAATTGGTTTGAACAGGTTTATTATTACAATTGCTGTAACAGCTACTGCATAGATTCTGCCGGAATAGAGCAAAAAGAATTCCAGCCGTTTTTTCTCGTTAAGATATACAACTATGTATTTTGCCCAGAACAGCGCAGTGAGCGCCAGGGCAATAAAATATACCGAAGTGTCAATGAAGATCAGTCTTGGTAACTTTGCAGAATCAAGGAGACCCCAAAGTATATCGGTAAAATAATAAAACAGCACCGAAAGCAGAAATTGCCTGTAGGCAATACGGTTCGGCTTTTTGTTAAGCTCTGTTTTTTCAAAAAGTACGCCCTGGTTTCCTACTATAAGTAATAAAGATCCCAGAAGACCTATTGAAGCGTAATACATAATTCCACCCCGATTATCTTATAGTCCCGTTTTTCCTTACATTTTCGACGATTATTATTGAAAATGTATATTGAAAAAAAAGACCAATGTTGATATAATTATAATATCACATATAATTCGTCGATTCAATATACAAAGTAATTAATAATTATGGGGTGGTTTTGTCAATGTCACCAAAAAACAGTAAAAACGACGTATCTCTGAAGAAGATTCAAAGGCGATTGATAATCATAGCGGCATTGCTTTGCATATTAACGCTTGTGTCGGTATTACTCCTGCTCAAGGATATACTTTTTACCAGAATATTTGCCGGCGTTATGCTTGTTGCAGACGCAGGTGCACTGATCTATCTTGTACTGCGGATCTCACGCCTGGGAATAAAACCGCTTCTGCGCGCAAACGAGTGCGTTAAGGAGGAGAGGAAAATCCCCGAATCCGGCACGGCGGAATTCCGCAGCCTTGCGAGCGCGTATAACCGTATGTTTGACCTTTATGAAAACAGCACCGAGCGCCTTAATTTTAAAGCGTATCACGATGATTTAACAGGAGTGTTCAACCGCGCGGGCTATGAATCGATTGTTACGGGCATTGACCTTAAAAGCACCTATATGCTGCTGTTTGACATTGACGCGTTGAACGAAATCAATAGCAAATACGGGCGCGAAACGGGCGACGAGGTTTTGAAAAAGCTCGTTAAAGTGCTCAAAAAGAACTTCCGCCCCGACGACTCAATCTGCCGCGTAGACGGTGATGAATTCGTTGTGTTTATGCTGAGCTTCCCGCAAAAGAGGGACGACCTTGTTGCCGCGAAGTTAGAGAGAATTAACAGTGAACTCAGCGATACGTCCGACGGCTTGCCGAGCGTGTCAATCAGCGTCGGTATCGTTCACGGCAGCGAAGCCAAGGAACTTGACGACCTGTTCAAAAAAACCGATTTAGCAATGTATCAGTCCAAGCAAAAGGGCGAAAGTGCGTATACTTTCCTTTAATTCGCCCTTGGAAAAGAGGTAATCCCCAATGCGTTCCCTTCGCACAAGATTCACAGTATTAACAGTTCTTGTCGCTTTCATTTCAGTTAGCGTTATTGCCGGTATGAGCGTAATCTTCATCCGCAGCAACGAGCAGCAAAAGTCAGACCAGCTTCTGCTTCTGCTGTGCGAAACGGGCGAAAAGAACCTTGACTATTATTTCAACAGCGTGCAGAAATCCGTCGGCAAGGTTGCTACCTTTGTTGAGGCGGATATTGACGGCACCGATGCAAAGTCGCTTGAACAGCACACCCAGCGCGTGCGCAAATACTTTGACGAAATGGCGTCAAAAACAAACGGCGTGTTTACATATTATTACAGAATTGACCCCGAAGTGTCAGATACCGTCAAAGGCTTCTGGTACACAAACCTTGACGGTGAGGGCTTTGTTGAGCATAAGGTTACCGACATCACCAAGTATGACACACAGGACACCTCGCAGCTCGTGTGGTTCACCGTGCCGAAGTACGAGGGCGAATCCATCTGGCTCCCGCCGTATATTACGGACAACCTCAATAAACGCGTTATTTCATACAACGTTCCCATTTACAGCTCGGGCAGGTTTATCGGCGTTGTCGGAATAGAAATTGACTATTCCATTATGGCGGAGCAGGTGGACAGCATCAAGCTCTACAACAGCGGTTACGCGTTTTTGAGCGACGCAGAGGGCGAAATTTACTACCACCCCTATATCGACGTTACAACTAAGCCTAAAGAGGAGCTGCCGGACATTCCTTTCGGTCTTGTGAGCGACAGCACCTTCATCAAGTACACCTACAACGGCGTTAAAAAAGCGGGCGCGTGGCTTTCTTTAAGCAACGGTATGCGCCTTGTTGTCTGCGCTCCCGTTTCAGAAACGGACGGCGACTGGCAAAAGTTGATTCTCAACACGCTTATCGTTTCCGTTGAGGTTATGATTTTCGCAATTATAGCCGCGCTCTTCTTCTCAAGGCGCATTACAAAACCGCTCAAACAGTTGACCTTGGTAGCAAAACAGGTTGAAAAGGGCAACTACGACTTTGAGCTTGAATACGACAAAAAGGACGAGGTTGGCGTGCTTACAAAGACCTTTAAAACGCTTGCAAACAATGTTAAGGAACATATCAGCACCCTTAACAGCAGAGTTTTTGTCGACGCGCTCACCAATGTCAAAAACAGGGCT
>CAYZPT010000043.1:0-14200 GCA_964480285.1 uncultured Bacteroides sp. | reverse complement strand
TCAAGCACGCCTTTAGGATGTTTGCCGCTGAAGCCGTCCCACTTAATCATACCAAATCCGTTAAGCGTATCAATAACCGTTTGCGTATCGCATACGGTTCTTTTAATAAGCACCCGTTCTTCTTTGCCGCTTGCGTACGACATATTGTAATATGATATTTCGGTCTCCTCACCGTTAACCGCAAACTCATATTCTTCTGTCAGGCGCATTCCGCTCAGACGAAGATTCAGTTTTTCAATATCAGTTATACTTCTTTTTTCATTGTGTTTTAAAAACATAATGCACAACCCCGTGAAGATTTAATTATCGTTAAAACGGACTATATCTTATTATATAAACAAACCGCTTTGATGTCAACGAATGTGATAATATTGAACAATAAAGCCTTGAAAACCTATTGAAATAGTGGTATTATAATAATGTAATTCGGAGGAGATAATATGAAAATATCAACTAAAGGACGATATGCATTAAGATTTATGATAGATCTTGCTGAGCATCGCGACGACGGATACATTGCGCTTAAAGATATTTCCAAAAGACAGGGTGTTTCAAAAAAGTATTTGGAGCAGATAGTTGCAATTTTCAATAAACCGGATATTATCCGTGCTAACCGCGGTTCTCAGGGCGGCTATAAGCTTGCAAAAGAGCCTTCGCAGTATACCGTAGGCGAAATTCTGCGTTTTACGGAAGGTTCTCTTTCGCCGGTTGATTGTGTTGATCAGGACCCTATAGACTGTCCTCGCAGTGCGGATTGCCCGACGCTTCCGATCTGGCAGAATCTTTCAAAGATTGTCAATGAATATCTTGACAGCATAACACTTCAGGATATATTAGACCGTCAGCAGTCAAATTATTCAAATAATTATGTTATTTAACAAAAAACGCTCAATTAAAACGACTCGAAGTTGTAGTTACGCTTCGAGCCGTTTTTGTTATCAATCCATATAAAGATACATATAATCTCCGGACGGTTGCCATAGGGTTGTACGTATGTTATAATCTAATTATATTATTAAGGAGGGATTGTATGAAACTTGCTATTATAGGCGGTGGCGGCGTCCGTTCGCTCTTCCTTGCAAAAAGCCTTGCACAAAGAGCGGGGGAACTCGGCATTACGTCGATTGTCTTTATGGATAACGACGATGTTAAACTGAACATTTACGGCAGGATGGCAAAGGTTACTGCGCTTAAGATAAATCCCGAAATTGATTTTTTACTTACAACCGATGCTAAAGAAGCGGTAATCGGGGCAGATTACGTTATAACTACTATCCGTGAGGGCGGCGATGAGATGCGCGTCAGGGACGAGAGAATTGCGCTTTCGCTCGGTGTTCTCGGGCAGGAAACTACGGGGGCTGCGGGTTTTTCATTTGCGATAAGGAGCATTAATGCGCTTGCGGAATACTGCGAGCTTATCAGACAGTACGCAAAGCCGGACTGCAAGGTGTTTAATTTTACAAATCCTGCAGGCGTTGTCAGCCAGACACTTCGAGATATGGGTTACAATTTTACTTACGGTATCTGTGATGCTCCGTCAGGTATGCTTCGTTCATTTGAAAAGCTGTACGGCGCGCCTGAAGGCTCAATGCGCGGCGAGGTGTACGGGCTCAATCATCTGTCATACTTTCAGTCAATAATGCTTGACGGCAGAGATATTATGCCCGATTTAATTGAGAATGATGAAGCGTATAAAAAGACGGATATGCGTTATTTTGAAAAGCAGCTTCTGCGCGAACGCGGCTGTGTGCTGAACGAATATCTTTACTATTTCTATTACCGTGAAAAAGCGCTTGCAAATATCCTCGCTGCAGATAAAACACGCGGCGAGCAGATATGCGACATCAACCGTGCGATGACTGCAGAACTGAAAAATATTGATGTTGAAAACAATTTTGACACTGCGCTCAAAATCTTTGAACGTTGGTACGGCGAGAGAGAAAACAACTATATGGCGAGCGAAACGGGCGTTAAGCGCGAAAGTCCGTGGAAGTTTGATATTAACGAAAAGGACAGCGGCGGATACGCAGGCGTTGCGCTTAAGTTTATTGAAATACAGAGCCGCGGTACTTCGGACAGTATGGTCCTCTGTACTGCAAACGGCGGCGCAATCAGCGGACTTCGTGACGATGACGTGGTTGAAATCACCTGCGACGTTACAAAAAACGGAGCAGTGCCGCACAGGTTCGGCAGCGTTGACGAGCAAAACCTTGAACTTATTCGCCGCGTTAAGATATACGAGCGACTGGCGTCAAAGGCTATCAGGGAAAAATCCGTTCAGACAGCGGTTGAGGCATTGACTTTGCATCCGCTCGTTAACTCGTATTCGCTGGCAAAAGAACTTGTCAGACAATACCTCGAACTGAACAAAAAATACACAGAGGGGTGGAAGTAGTATGTCGTTTATCGCAGGCGCAGGTTTAACAAATATTGACCTGCTTTATACGGGCGTGGAGCGTATCCCCGACATCGGCGAGGAAGTGTACTCCAAAGGCTTTGAACTTCAGCTCGGCGGCGGACTGCCCGCAACTCTTATAAACCTCAGCAGACTCGGTGTTCCCGTAAAACTCGCAACCGAACTCGGGCATGATATGTTCTCCGATTTTGCAATGGCAGAATTTGAAAAGTACGGCATAACTCCGCTTAATCTGTACCGCAGCGACGGTATACCGGTTAACATAACCTCCGCAATTATCCTCAAAGACGACCGCAGCTTTGTTACATACGGCAAAGGCGGCATTGAGCCTGACAATGATGCGGTTGAGCGCTTTTATAATATGTCTCACGGCTCAAAAATCACGCTTATGCAGTGCGGCGGCTTTCTGGAAGCGTACAGAAAACTGCATGACGAGGGTACAACTTTGGTGTTCGACACAGGCTGGGATGATGAACTGTCAGTTGCCAAATATCGCGAATATCTTGAAATTGCGGATTATTACACGCCGAATAAAAAAGAGGCACTCAAAATCACAAATACAAATACGCCTGAGGAAGCGCTTAACGTCCTCGACAAATTCTTTGAAAAACCGGTAGTCAAGCTCGATAAGGACGGCTGTATCGGTAAGGAAGACGGCAGGCAGATATACATTAAGAGCATTGACGTCAACTGTGTTGATTCAACAGGCGCAGGCGACGCGTTTCTTGCAGGTTTTGCATACGGACTGTTTACCGATTCACCTTTTGAGAAGTGCCTGTTATACGGCAATATTACCGGCGGAAACTGCGTAACAAAAGCGGGCGCGCTTACGGCAAATATCACTGCGAACGAACTTCACCAACTTGCACGGGAGGTATAAAATGACTAAAAAGGTTTATACAATTGCTACCGCTCATCTTGACACAATCTGGAGCTGGGATTTTGAAACCACGGTAAGAGAATATATCTACAACACGATTGTGGATAATATGAAACTGTTTAATAAATACCCATATTACAGATTTAATTTTGAGGGCGCGTACCGCTATGAGCTTATGGAGGAATACTACCCTCAGCTTTTTGCCTGTGTGAGGAAAAAGGTGCAGGAGGGCAGATGGAATGTGACCGGCTCCGGCTACGAAAACGGCGACGTCAATGTGCCATCGCCCGAAGCGCTGTTCAGGAACTTCCTCTACGGTAACGACTATTTTAAAAAGACGTTCGGAAAAACGAGCGCAGATATATTTTTGCCCGATTGCTTCGGCTTCGGTTGGGCACTACCGAGCATTGCGCACCACTCAGAAATAAAGGGATTTACTACACAAAAGCTTTCCTGGGGCGGTGCGGCAGGCGAGCCGTTCGACCTTGGCAAATGGTACGGCGTTGACGGCAATTATGTTTACGCCTCCCTCAGAATGCACCCGTATGTCTACACTTTCAAAAAAATCAGAGAGTGGGATGTTATCAAGGATAAGCTTAAGGATAACGAAGCGTATGACCTTGATATGACTGCAATTTTTCACGGCACTGGCGACAGAGGCGGCGCACCGAAAGAAAAGTCAGTTCAGGTGCTCGAAAAAGAGATTAAACAGAATAGTAAGTCGGATACGGAAATTCTGTCCGCATCTCCCGACGAGTTGTTTAACGCGCTTGATGCCCTGCCGCAAAGCGTTAAGGATAAACTACCGACCTGGAATACTGAGCTGCTGATGAGCACGCACGCGGTCGGCAGCTATGTTTCGCGCGCGATTTCAAAGCGCTGGAACAGAAAAGGCGAGGAGCTTGCCGATATGGCGGAAAAAAGCGCTGTCTTTGCGTATATCCTCGGTCGCGATTATCCGCAACAGATGCTTACAACCTGCTGGAAAAGGATTATACGCCACCAGTTCCACGACGATATAACGGGCACGTCAGTTCAAAGGGCATACAGGAGAGTATGGAACGACTATGCTCTGAGCATTAATCAGCTTATCGGCGAGTACGAGGCTGCGTCAAAGTACATAGCGGACAGACTCGATACTTCCAAAACCGAAGGTACGGCAATTGTTGTCAACAACCCCTGCGAATACAAAAGGCGTGATGTGGTTGAGATTATCGGCAATTTCGGCGTTTCAGACTATATTGCTAAAGACAGCGACGGTAACTCTTGTATATGTCAGAAAACGAAGGATGGCTTGATTTTTACAGCCGATATGGAGCCGCTCTCCTACAAGGTGTTTGACATCTGCGAGGGCAAAGCAAAATCGGACAGCAGCCTTAATGTTACAGATAACAGTATTGAAAACAGCAACTTTAAGGTGGCTTTTGACGCTGGTTGGGTAAGCTCTGTTATTGATAAATCCACAAATACCGAGCTGCTTGAATCGCCCGTTAAGCTTGCGCTCTATGACTACGAGGGCAGCAAGGAATGGCCTGCTTGGGAGATACCGAACGACGCCGCAATGGGAACGCCGCACTACCCTAAATTTGTCAAGAGCGAAGTGCTTGAAAACGGTCCCGTAAGAGCGAGCATAAAGCTCGAATATGAGTACAACAAGAGCAGATTTTCAACTGTGGTTTCATTGACTGAGTGCGGCGAAACGGTTGAGTTTCAAAATGAGATTTTGTGGCACGAGCTTGCCACTATTGCAAAGCAGGAGTTCAAGCTGAACAGAGAGGATAAGTACGCTACATTTGACCTCGGTCTCGGCGCAATTAAGCGTGAAAACAGGACCGAAAAGCTCTACGAAGTGCCTGCGCAGAAGTGGGCGGATCTAGACGGCGTATCAATTATCAGTGACTCAAAGTACAGCTGGGACAAGTACGACAACAGCACCCTGCGACTAACTGTATTACACACTCCAAAACGGAATTACCGCATTGACTCAATGCAGTCGATGATGGATCTGGGGCTTAACCGCTACGGCTTTGCGCTGACAACTCACGTTGAAAATGATTTTGCCAAAACGAACCGCCTTGCAAAGAATTTTCATCAGAAAATGGTGGCGTTTGCAGTTTCAAAACACGGCGGAGAGCTTGGAAGTAGCGTGTCATTTGGCAGCATTAATAATGAAAATGTCATTTTGCGTGCGATGAAAAAGGCGGAGAACAGCGACTCTGTAATCCTGCGTTTTAACGAGATTAACAACAGCAATCAAACGGGTGTTGAGTTCAATATCAGCGCAAAGATTAATTCCGCAAAAGAGGTTTTTGCAAGCGAAAATGTAATTGATGACGCAAAGTTCAGTAAAAGCACGCTGACCTTTGATATTTCGGAATACGGTGTTAAGTCATTCAGCCTTGATGTTGAGCGCAGTGAAAACGACAGTACGCAAACGCCGCTTGAACTTGACGGTAACGCAGACGCTTATTCAAAGAATAGCGACAAAAAGAAAAGTCTTCTGCCTGTTTGCAATATGTCAATCCCTGCAGAGCTTGTTAAGGAAAACATCTTCACATCAGGCGTGAACTTTATGCTTGACAAGGACAAAAAAGCACTCATTGCCAAGGGGCAGAAAATTGCCCTGCCGAAAGGCACAAAAAAGGCGCACATCCTTTGCGGAAGCCTTAAAGATGACTGCAGCTTCAACGACGGCTCAGTCAATTCGATTTTTGAAAATTATGCAGGCTGGGATTTATATGACTACCGCGAAACCGCAAATATCAAGGGCGGCAGACTCGGCTATGAGTTCACTCACGCGCATGATGATTCAGGCGATGTTATTGCAAAATCAATGCTTTTCTGGATTGTTGATATTGACGTTGACGTCGGCACGCTTGAACTGCCGGATGAAGATATCCTAATTCTTGCTATTACAGCCGATAAAAACGGCAAAGCCTGCACTCTTGCTACTGAGCTTTTTGAAAAGGTTGACAAAAGACCGTTTGATTTTGAAATGAACAAAAGCGAGCTTGCGCAGTACAGAAAGTTCAAGCGCTACTCAAATATGAATGATAAGGAAAGATACTTATCGACTTATAACAGATAGAGGTAACTATGGATACTAAACAAGACAGACGTTACGTCAGCCCTAAGGAAACGCTTGCCTACGGCTTTGCAAACAGCGGTCAGGTGTTCGGCTACAATCTTGTAGCGGGCGGATATTTGTCACTGTTCTTTACAAAAGTGTTTGAAATACCGCCGGCTGCAGTGTCGACCATGATACTGTTTTTAGGTATATGGGACACTATAAACGATCCGATAATGGGCGCCGTTGTTGACAAAACACGCACCCGTTACGGCAAACTGCGCCCGTATCTGCTGTTTGTGCCGCTCCCGCTTGCGATAACTACTATCCTTCTGTTTTCTGGTCCTCTGATTTTAGCAGATACAAAGAAGACAGTAATAAAGATAATATATATGTACATATCATATTTTATCTGGGAGTTCTTTTACACAATCGGCGATATCCCGTTCTGGGGTATGAGCGCGGCAATTTCACCCAATCCGCTTGACAGAACGCGGTGCATTTCAAGCGCAAGATTCCTTTCTGGTATTGTCGGCGGTCTGTCCACAACGCTGCTTGTGGTGCTTATGGACTTAAGTAATAACCATGCGATTAATCTTTCGCTCGCGCAGGTGTTCTGCCTGATGTCTGTAATTGCCGCCACATTCGGTATGTCACTGTTTTCGCTTGCAGGCATTTTCTGCAAAGAGCGCGTTGTTCAGTCTGTAAAAGAGCCGAGCGTTATTGAGGGCTTTAAGGTTATGTTCAAAAACAAGCCGCTCCTCCTGATTGTGTTCGGTAACATCGTCGGCACACTCGGCGGCCTTGCGGCTGTTTTTCAGACCTACTATTTTGCAGAGGTAATCAATATCAACTCGCTGATGCTGTTGCTCGGCTTACCTGGTACGATTATCGGGTGGGCGACTTACCTTGTTATCCCGAAGCTGAAAAAGCGTTTTGATAACAGACAGATTGTTTTCTTAAATGCTTTCACGCGGTTTGCAGTTGCGACGGTGGTATTTATTATCGGTTTCCGCTTTTATGACAGGATTGCCGTTATTGTACCAGTCCTTATGATAAGGAACGTGATTTTCAGCTTCTTTGATACGATAAATATGGTTATTCCCACCGAGATGATCGGCGATACAATAGACTATATGGAGTGGAAAACAGGGGAGAGAAACGAGGGCGTTTCGTTCTCCGTTCTGACCTTTGTCAGCAAGCTTACCGGCTCCGTTTCCACCTCGGTGGCTACTGCGGTGCTACCTATTATCGGCTTGGCGTACACAACAACAAACGGGGTGCAGACCACTGTTAAGGGCGAGCACACGGACTTCTGGATCTGGGCGTTCTTCAGCTTCATTCCGTACCTGATCGGTCTGCTGGCGGTTATCCCGTATTTCTGGTACGATCTGACAGGCGACAAGCTTAAAACTATTCGCGCCGATCTTAAGGAAAAGCGCGGCGAGATTTCAAAGCAGGTATCGGGAGGTGAATGCAGTGAATAACAAATGCCCGAAATGTAACGGAAAAATCAGTCTGTTTTACCTTAAACAAAACTGCCCGCACTGCGGCGTTGACTTGCTTTACTACAAACTTGACGAAAGGCTTGAGGCTGACGCTGACGAGTCCGACAGACAGGTGGCAAAACTCAAACACTTTGCAGGTATACTCAAGGCGTCGTCAGTGGAGTCGCCGCTTAAAATAGTCAGACTTGTGCTGTTTTTCACGCCGCTGCTTTCAATGTGTCTGCCGATGTACAGAGCAGGGCACAAGAATGTATCGCTCATCGGCTTCATAATGAGCATTGTCAATCATGGCTTTGATATCGGTGCGTGGAGCAGCGACTACCTTTTTGCAGTCCTCGCTATTGTGTGCGTAATTCTGCTTTCGCTCGCGGTGATTATTAATTCGCTCTTTTCCGCAACAGCACACGGTACGCAGAGGAACTTCATTTTCAGCCTTGTTAACACCTTGGTTTTCGGCGTGCTGTCACTGCTTGTGTGCTTAAACGGCGGCGCGGTTAAGGCAGGATTTTACGTAACCATCGCAATATATTTGTGCGAGTTTGTGCTCCACTTCTTTACTGCGGAAAAGAAACCGAAGCTTTTGCTTTCGGTTTCAGCTGT
The DNA here is from genome assembly GCA_964480285.1 of uncultured Bacteroides sp. Lineage (GTDB taxonomy): Bacteria > Bacillota > Clostridia > Oscillospirales > Acutalibacteraceae > Eubacterium_R. Next base: position 5,729 of record CAYZPT010000043.1, on the reverse strand, counting down.
GCTATGTGCGGTTATCGCAGTGTCGTGCGCGCTCACCTCAACAACCGAAGTCAGCCACCTTGAAAAATTTGAAAACAAAGCGTTTACGGTTGTGACGTTCAATATAGCAGCACCGTGGGGAACGCCGTTTGACGACACTGCCGGCAGCGACCGCGTTCACAGATTTACAGCGTATATGAACAGCGTTTTGCCTTCGCTTATCGGTACGCAGGAACTCAATTCCTACTGGCTGGAAACCATAAAGAAAGAGATGCCGGATTACGAGAGTTACGCCGTTAAACGCGGTGGGGACGGTGACGAAAACACAAGCGAGATGAACGGTATTTTCTGGTTGAAGGATAAGTTCACAGCAGTGGAAACAAATACCTTCTGGCTTTCACAAACACCGGAAAAAGAAAGCCGCTTCACCTATACAGATGAAAACGGCGAAAAGCAGGAGGCGGGCTGCAACAGAATCTGCTCGTATGCTGTCCTGACTGAAAATGCAACAGGTAAAAAGATTGCTTTCCTTAACACTCACCTTGACAATTCAAGCGAAGAGGCTATGGAGTTCGGCGCAAAGCTGATAGCCGAAAGAATAGAAAAAATCAAATCGGAATACCCGGATATTGAAATAGTTCTGACTGGCGACTTTAACCAGACTTTTGACGGTGGAGCTTATAAAACGTTTGCCGGTATCCTGAACGATACAACGGACAAAACAAAGCAGTGTGCAACCTGGCAGGACTGGGGCTACATCGATACAGGCGATAAGCCGATTGATTTCATCTTCACAAGCGGCAAGGGCAGCGAATACCGAGTGCTTGACAATATTGATACAGGCTATGTTTCAGACCACTTCGGAGTTGCAACTAATATCAGCTTTTAAGTGGTTACTCTGATACACCTGATTATAAGAGTGTAATTTTATTAATTTTTGTTGGACTTTTTTATGCCGGTGTATTATAATAGTTGACGAAGCACTTTCAAGGAGGATTTAATATGCAGGAAAATAAAAATACACTACATAGATTGATAGTTGCAATTGTTGCACTTATCGGTTTAGCTGTCAGCATTTTCAGTTTTGTGTTGCGTCTTAATAACGCTTTGCCGATACGTTCCTTTGCACTTGCAGCGGTATATTACGGATTTGTATTCTTTTACGGAATATACGGTTACAAAAAGCCGCATGGCAATATGGTACGTTATCTTTTGCTGATACTTGCAATCTATATCGCGTACTCAATCACCATAATGGTTGAGCGCTGGCATATTTCGGGAATAATCTTTTCTGCCAGCACAATTGTGGCAGTACTTATCGGCTATATGGCAGGCAGACTTAATAAGTACACAAAAAATATAGTATTAGTTGCTGTAATTTCTGTTTTACTTCTTATTAAATGCTTATGGCCGCTTGATGCAAGCCTTAACGTTTACCCGTTGTTTGTACTTGACAGAACAATGCCGCTGTTTATGTGGTTGACGGTTATGTTCATCTATTTCTTCCGTTATAAAGAGCATAAGCTTGCAGGAAAAGAAGCAGATTCAGAGGACGAAGACTGATTAAAAATAATTTGAGGAGTTACCGACAAGGTAACTCCTAATTTTCGTTTCTGTATTTCTTAAGCAGTTAAGTTAATGCTTCTGTTTTAAAGTATTTCTTTTCAAGAACGGCGACTCCGATTATTACTGTTATAAATCCGATTGTGCCGCCCATTGTAACGTCGCTGAGGTAATGTGCGCCGACAACAAGGCGTGTAAATGCAACGGTGCTTGTAAATACAAACGGCACAAGGAAGCACAGCCAGCTCCTTTTAAGCCACTTTTCACGGTTAATAAAGGGGAACATCATAATGAGATAACTCATCGAAGCGCCGCCCGTATGTCCCGACGGGAACGATTTGTTGCCGTTAATTCCGTTTGGTATGTACCACTGTGTAAATGCTTCAAACGAGCCTGCCTTGAGCAGATCGCGAAAGCGCACTCTGCCCCAGAATGCCTTAACAATTTCTACAACGCTGAGTTGAGCAAACATAATGATTATTCCGGCAATTGACAGGATAACAAACGTCTTTTTCAGGTTTTCGGGTATAGCGATAAATCTGCCTAAATATAGCACAAAGAATCCCACACCGAGTCCGAAAAGAATGCCGAACGGGATTTTATATCTGTCCATAAACAGATAGTATGAAATATAATAGCCGAAATATGCCGAGCCGCCTATTTCAACAATCAAACCGATGATCTTCAACGGCTTTTTTTCGGCACAGAAGAATATCAGCGCTCCGCCGAAAACACATATCAGCCTGCATGGCATTTCACCGGTGGCCTCAAACCACAGCGCAAACGGATTGTTCGGATCGTTCAGAAACTTGTCCAGATTTAAATCAACAAAACTTGCTGCAATCAATGCAGCGGCTGAACAGATAAAGAAGATAATAATAAAGGGTCTGTATTTTTTTATCATAGTCTCACTCTCCTGTTAATCAGCAAATGCTGTTTTTAGACTATTATACATTTATTTTAAGATAAAATCAATTGTGTTTTGAATGCTTTTTTCTTATTGATTAGTGTTTTTGTATATGATATAATATATTGAATAAAATTTGATTGGTGGTATACTATGGAAAACGCAAAGATGTTTCAGGTGGCAACGCTTCAGGCGCTGGCGCTCGGCTACACAAAATCGGTAATTACGGTTGAGGAACTACTCAGGCACGGCAATATCGGACTTGGCACTTTTGAGGGTGTTGACGGTGAGATGATTGTTCTTGACGGTCACTGCTACCGTGCAACGGCAGACGGCTCTGTTTTTGAAGCGCCGCACGATAAGGGCGTTCCGTTTTGCGCCGTATCTTTTTTGCAGAATGACGATCCATTTGAAATCGAGAATATTAAAGATATCAACGCGCTGAAAACTTATCTTGACATATTAATCGACGAGCGGTTTGAGCTCAACAGTATGCATGTAGTCAGGATTGACGCCCACTTTGGCGAGGTTATGGCTCGCTCGGAAACAGGCAAATCTTCACGTCACGTTGAACTTAAGAATCTTCTTGAAAACAATCAGCAGGACTTCTTTTTCAGCGATATTGAGGGCACAATGGTTTGCGTTTATTTCCCCGATTATATGGACGGTATCAACGCACCCGGCTGGCACCTGCATTTTGTATCGGGCGACAGAAAATTCGGCGGTCACGTGTTTAATGTAAATTTTGAAAAAGCGAGCGCCGTTATCAATAAGATAAGCTCAATTGAGATTAAACTACCCGATGAACCGGAATTTGACACTTACGCGCTTAAAGAGGCGTCCGGTAGTGATATAAAGAAAGTAGAGCAGGGCTCAGAATAATCTGAAATATGAAAAAGCTTTTTTGTGAAATTCCTTGTATCTGTGTCGGTAATATTGAACTTCGCAAGCTTAAACTCAGCGATGCAGCCTCATTGCGCGAGCTTACAACCTGCGACGAAGTTTACCGCTATCTGCCGACATTTCTTTTTGAAAAGAAGTACGATGCAGAGGATGCTATCAGTCTTATGTATGACGAATGCCTTGAGCATTCGCTGATTCTCGGCGTTTTCTGCGATGGCGCATTATGCGGACTATTTGAGGTTTACGGTTACAATCCGCCGTTTTTAAAAGTCAGCATAGGTATGCGTTTTTTGCCCGCTTACTGGGGCAGGGGTATTGCAACAAAGACGATTGAAACAGCGGTGAACTACCTGTTCAGCGAAACAAAGATTAGGGTAATCACTGCAAGCGTTATGCCGGATAACAAAGCCTCAGAAGCTGTGCTCAAAAAGAACGGCTTTCGCTGTGTTGCTCGCGGCGTTCCCGGCAACTGGGGGCATAAACTACCGACTATTGAGGACAAATGGGTCATAATTGCAAAAAATCACCATAGTGATTACAGTGTGGGATATAAGGAGAAAGAATGAAAACTGAAAAAGTTATAATCAACAAAGAACGAAACGCAACCCTCACCACGTATTTGCAGGATGTGGGCGGCGAGTTTTCAAACATAAAAAAGCGCCCTGCAATTATCATTCTGCCGGGCGGCGGTTATGAATTCTGCTCTGACAGAGAGGCTGATCCTGTAGCACTTGTGTATCTGCATGCGGGTTTTCAGGCGTTCATTCTTCGTTATTCTGTCAGCGAGCACAAGGCGTGGCGAAATCCGCTTGACGATTATGAAACGGCGTATAGGTTAATACGTGAAAAGAGCGACGAGTGGGCTGTTGATACTGATAAAATTGCCGTTATCGGTTTTTCCGCAGGCGGGCACCTTGCAGGTTGTGCGGCAACTGTTTCCGACTGCAAGCCGAATGCCGCAATTCTCGGTTATGCCGTGCTTAATAGGCAAACTGCAAACTTCTACAGTACCGAAGCACCTGATGTTACGGCGTCTGTTGATGAAAATACTTGCCCCTGCTTCGTATTTGCGAGCAGGAACGACAACACTGTGCCTATTGAAAACTCCATACAGCTTGTAGATGCACTGAATAAAAACGGCGTTGACTTTGAGTGCCACATTTACAGCGACGCGCCGCACGGCTTCTCTGTCGCGGACGAAACGGTGAATATGAAGAATCTGGATATGTGTTCAAGAACGCCGAACTGGACAACCGACAGTGTTGCCTGGTTAAAAGAAACATTAAAATAAAAACAAATCCGAGCGGTTACCGCTCGGATTATTTTATGAATACTTTTCTATGATTTCCTCTGCAATTTCTTTTTTCGTAATGCAGCGGTTCATCGCCTCTTTTTCAAGGTAGCGGTGCGCTTCGGGCTCAAGTAGTCCCTCGTTGCTGATGAGCAGCCATTTTGCTTTGTTTACCAGACGGATTTCATCCATCTTATCAGCCATTTTGGTGCTTTTCTTTTCAGCACCTTTCAGCTTGCGTTTTGCTGTCAGCAACCAACGCAGTGCATTTGACATTGACTGCTTTGACATCGGCTTGGGCAGCGTGAATACGCCGTGCTCAGCGACTTTTGCGTAAACCTCGCCGTGGATTTCATTCTGAATCAGAAACAGCACCAGGGCGTTATGCGAAGTGCTGCAGTCAATCGCAAACCGCATACCTAAATCATCCTTCAGCGGCGCATTGATAATTACAAAGTCGAATCCGCGCTCCGCAACTGCACGCTGTGCCGCCGCAATACTCGGCACCTTAACAACCGGCTGAAAGCTCACTTCGGGGAGCATTGCCGTCATCGCGTTATGAAAATCGTCTGCCGAGGATACAACAAGTACGCTGTATGCCTGTTCTTTTAATGACACCTTTGCTCCCTCCTTTCAGCTTATAATTTCAAACATTTTTGCTTTCCCCTTGGGGGAATGTGGCAGCCGCAAGGCTGTCGGATGAGGGGATTTGCCCCTCCAGAACCTTAATTATTTACAGTAAATTTCAAGTATTTTTTCGGGTATATAATTCTTTAAGAAGTCGCTCTTTGCAGCGGCTGCTTTTGCTTCGCCGAGCGACTGCGGAAGAAGCTCGAATTTTGACAGCGTTTCTTCATCAGCGTTAAACAGATTGAAGTCCGCAACGTACGGTAAATCAACTTTATTCTGTATTCCGTAAAGTCCCGAATAAATCATCAGCGCAAATGCGATGTACGGGTTAACCGACGGGTCGGCGCTGCGAAGTTCGGCTCTCTTGTACTGACCGATTGCAGCGGGGATTCGCACAAGTTGCGACCTGTTTTCGCTCGACCATGAAACATAGCGCGGCGCCTTGTTGTTGCCAAG
>CAYZPT010000042.1:0-14827 GCA_964480285.1 uncultured Bacteroides sp. | reverse complement strand
TCCTGTGTACTGCCCAAGCCTTTTGCGTCAAAAGAATTGCTTGCAAGAGTCAGAGCGCTTATACGACGTCAGCCGATATTGACATCTGAAAACCTTACCTTTGCAGATGTTCTGCTTGACAGCAGCAGGGCGTCGATTTCAACAGTCAGCAGCGTGCGCTTGTCAAATAAAGAATTTGAATTGGCAACCGTTCTTATGAGAAACACGGATATTGAATTATCCACAAAATATCTGCTTGAACATATCTGGAAAAACGAGCCCGAGGCACAGGAAGACACCGTCTGGCTGTATATTTCATTTTTAAATAACAAGCTGCAGATGATTGGCTCCTCAACAAAAATAGCAGGGGAAAAGGGCGGCAGTTTCAGAATGATAGGAGATGAAAAACAGTGAACACAAAAGAAATTCAGGCACTCAGAAGAAAGTTTATCGGGGTTGCGATGCTCTCTTTTGCCATCGTAATCGCACTGATAGGCACGTTGATAAATGTTGTGAACTACAGTGTCACGCAGAGAGAAATACAGTATTCGCTTACAGAGATTTCTCAACGTCAGGACGCTGTTGAAAGCGATAATCAACATTCGGATGATTATTCAAAACTGCCCTCGGTAAAGAAAACTTTTTCACCGTCGTATCAGCGCAATCCGTTTTATATCATCTCGTATGATAAAAATCTAAATGAGACTTCTTTCCACGCAAGTAAAGGTAACACGTATCCCGAAGACGATATCCGTGAAAGCGCCGAAAGTATAATGCAGTCGCCCTCAAATCAGGGCAGGTACAGTATGTATTACTATCAGAAAGAAGTGAAGGATGACGGAACAACAACGCTTGTGCTTCTTGACAGTTCCTACGTTATTTTCTCGAGAGCGCGTATTTTGTATGCAACAATTGCAGTCGGCATCGTCGGTCTGTTAGCAACGCTTGTATTGGTTATTCTTCTGTCCCGCAGAATGATTCAGCCCGAGATTGAGAATAACAAAAGGCAGCTACAGTTTATTACCAACGTAAGCCACGAACTTAAAACGCCGCTTGCCGTTATCCGCTCCAATGCTGAAATGGAAGAAATCAGTAACGGAGAAAGCGAATGGACGCAATCCACTATCCGACAGGTTGACCGTATGAACGGGCTCATAAAAAGCCTTGTGATGATTACAAAAACGAGAGAAAAAGAAGAAAAGAAGGCATTATCAGACATCAACATATCTTCTGTAGTTTCACAAACGGTCAAAGAATTTTCAGCAATTGCAGAGAGCGAGAATAAAACGCTTACACAGAGCGTTGAACCTGATTTACTCATCAGAGGCGATGAAAGTAAATTGCGCCAGCTAACAATGATTCTGATAGATAACGCAGTTAAATACTGCGATCCTGACGGCGAAATCGGTGTTATTCTGGAAAAGACCAGGCACGGCAAACGGAACGTTAAGCTTACTGTTAAAAACTCATATGCCGACGGTAATGAGATTGACTGCAAACGCTTTTTTGACCGATTCTACCGTGAGGACAGCTCCCGTAATATTGACACGGGCGGTTACGGTATCGGATTAAGTATCGCACAGAGCATATGTGAGCAGTATAACGGAAACATTTATGCAGAATGGGAAAACGGTACAATTCAATTTGTCTGTGAAATATAAATAATATTGCAAAAAAAAGAGCAGATGAAAATCTGCTCTTTTATCACTATTCACTGAAGTTTTTACGCATCGATAATGTGTTAATGCCGTCTTTGCGCACATATTCCACTTTATCCATCAGTTTTTTAACAAGGAATATGCCGTAACCGCCTATGCCTCTTTCCTCTGCAGGAAGTGTGGTGTCAGGGTCCTCTCTTTCAAGAGGATTATATTCAACACCGTTGTCTGTTACGGTAACGGTTAAGCCCTTTTCGTCGGTGTCAACGCGTACCGTAACCGTGCCTGTTTTTTCACCGTAAGCATAGCTTGCAACATTGCACACAACTTCATCAATTACAATTTCAAGCTGATGCACATGCTTAACTGAGAACGGCAGTTTTTCTGCTATTTTTCCGACAAAGTCAACTGCTTTTGCAACATTTTCGTGCGTTGCATCAAGAGTGATTTCGCTTTTTATACCGGCAAAATCAAAGCAAAGCATAGTCAGATCGTCAAACTGCGGTGCTGTGCCCACAAATTCATCAATACTGTTTTTAACATTATTAAGAATTTCCTGAGGTGATTTATCTTTTGCAGAATTAAGTGCATCAAGTGTTCTCTCAACACCGTAAAGCTCGTTGTTGCTGTCTGTTGCTTCAGCCACACCGTCAGTATAAATGAACAGCTTTGAGCCCTTTTGGAGCTGAATCTCATATTCCTTATAATTGATGCCGCTCATACCGCCGATAACAAAGCCGTGCTTATCCTGATAGAATTCAAAGTCTCCGTCTGCCATCTTGATAATCGGCTTTTCATGACCTGCATTTGCTGCAGTCAGCACGCCGCTCTCCAGATCAACAATTCCAAGCCATACAGTTACAAACATCTCTTCGCGGTTATTTGCGCAGATCTGATTGTTTACTGTCGTAAGCGCTTCACCGGGGCTCTTACCGCTCATTACAGTGTTTTGGATGAGAATTTTACTCATCATCATAAACAGTGCGGCAGGAATACCTTTGCCCGAAACGTCAGCCATAACAATTGCAAGATGATTGTCATCAACAAGGAAGAAATCGTAAAAGTCGCCGCCGACCTCTTTTGCAGGAGTCATGCTTGCATATATGTCAAAGTCGTCTCTTTCAGGGAAGGCAGGGAATATGTTAGGCAGCATATCCGCCTGAAGCTTTGTCGCTAACTCAAGCTCGGCTCCTATTCTTTCCTTTTCTGCCGTAATCGCTGTCAGGTTGGTGATGTAGCTGTTAATATCAAGCTCCATCTGCTTAACGGAATCGCAGAGCGTTTCAATCTCATCGCCTGTTTTGATATCAAGTTTTGTGATTGCAGAATCCTCTTTCAATCCTCCGCTGCGATCCTCTACAAACGTTCTCGTTGCATGTGAGAGCGAGTTAATAGGTCTTACAACAGCCTTATCAACACCTCTGAGTATCAGGAAAATCAAGAGTGCAACAGCGATAAGTATAATTGCGATTAATGTAACCAGATAGGCAATACTGTTATTGACAACTTCAAACATTGAAATATCAACGCCTACTAACGCTACGGGGTTGCCGCTATCGTCAAGAACAGGTCTCATACAAGAACACAGCCAGCCGTCGTCAGGAGTATTTGAGATGAACGCAGGCACGCCGTATTCACGGTCTTTCATCCCCATTGTTTCTGTTGAAACAGGGCGTACAGTTCCAAGCTGGTACTGATCTTCCGTGTGGTCTGCGTCAAATATGTATGTAACTTTATCTTTTTCAAGCACCTGAACATAGATGTACTTAATTTCGTTTCTGCCCTTGGACTGATCGGCAAATACAAAAAGAGTGTTCAGCATCTGCTTATATTTTTCATCTTTGAGGGCATTGGCTTTTTTGTCATAATCTGCGCGGTAAGCATCATCGCTCCAATACTTATCGTCGTCATAATCGCCGATTAATTTCACCTCATCATAATAGCGCACAATGTCCTTTGCGCTGAGCTGACTTGCAGCGGTATCCGCCAACTGCTCGGCAAGCTCCTTATAATGATTAAAGGTGCTGTAAGCGTAGAATCCTCCGCTGATTATAACCGCAATCAAGGACAATACTATTGAAGCAATCAATACTACCGTAACACTCTTTTTGCGAAGCGAAATATTTTTTCTTTTTCTTTTTTTAAGTTCTTTTTCCATCACTGTATCTTCCTTTATATTAATATCAGATTTACATAGGTGCTTATCAGGGGAGCGTTATCAACGACAGAAGCTATAATTCTTTCTCCCTCATTGCAGGAGAATTCGGGCATATATGCCTTGAGAACATCTGTCCCGAAGATATCGCAAAGTGCTCCGCTGACGCGTTTCAGCTGACTGACAGACATGTTCGTTTCCGTAACAGTCAGTGTATTGCCCTCGGGTGAAGCCATTAAAAAGTACTCTTCGCCTTCAAGTGATACTGCAAGCGTTTTCCCCGAAAAGTATTCATTTTCGTCAACGCACCATTTTATATGCCGGTCATCCCACTTTGCATACGGTAAATGCGAAAATGCTGAATCCCGCATACGGTTGTACTTTTCGTACGACAGCGGCGATACGGACAGCGGCTGTATTTCACCCGGGTTAACGGTTACAAGCCTGAAATATGAATCCGGCTCAAATCCGAATCTTTTGTAGTATTCAATGTATTCAGGAGCGGAAGGCTTGAGGAACACTGCGTTTCCGTTTCGTTTTTCTTCTTCTGTCACATATTTCATCAGCTTAGTAAAACAGCCTTTTTTTCGGTAATCCGGAAGCGTGCCGCCTGCATATAAAAATTTCGCATTGCGCTGTTCGTTTCCTGCCGCGAAACAGCAATCCATTATGTGAACAATACTCACCGGCACGTCGTTTATTACATAAACCTGCACCTTTATGCGATCAAAATTCTCCTCGTAGAAGTATTGTATGTAGTCATCATCGTCGGGAAAACTTGCTTTCCAAACGGCGCACAGGGCGGGAATATCCTGTTTTGAGGCAAGACGTATTCCGTCTATCATTTTTCTATTCTACCTCCACCGTAAGAGTGTTAAAGTCAGCGTATCTGCGATAAAAGAATTGCTTTGATTTGCTTTTTACCATCTGCAGGCCGAGCGACGCCAGGTGTTCCTCATCATCATAGTCCTGTCCCATTTTCATTGAAAACGGGTTGAACTTTGTAGCGTTATCGCGAAAATGAAGAATTATCGATCCGTCGTTTTCAAAACAAAGCGTCAGTTGTATATACTCGTTTCCGTTTCGGTTAAAAGCGTTTTCAATGATTGCCTGGCATACCTCTTCTATACACATAACAATGCTGTAAGTCTGTTTCATATCGGCATTGTTATTTTCGCAAAACTCTTCCGCTTTGCCAAGCACGTCAGAAATATCAGACTCGTTTACATCAAGCAGATAGGTAAACACCTTTTTTGAAACGGGTCGTTTTTTAATACTGCGGAATACGATTGGAGCCCAGATAATGAATGTCAGTACTTCTGCTCCGAAGAATGAAAGCCAGAACCAATCCGGGGCGTACAGTGAAAAAATCAGGGCAAACGCCAGAAAACAAACACAGGTGCGGAGCTGACTTATCAGGAAAACAATTCTTTCTCTCTTAGTTGCCTGAAGGCAGGAGCTCCATATCATATTAATGCCTGCTGGAATAATCGACAGACAGAACATCCGCACTGCAAACGCACCTGCTGTGATTGTGCTGCCTACTAATCCGAACAGGGAGCAAACCGAAGGAGCAAAGAATGCAAAGGCTGCGGCAATCGCACCGCCGCAGAAAGCACCCGTTATAATTCCCAGGTTCATAATGCGTTTGATTGCGTCCGTGTTATGCTCGGCAAAAAAGGTTCCGCACAGAGGCTGAACTGTATCCCCGAGCGCTATATATATCGCCAGTGAAACATAAGATACATTTTGCACCACGTTCAATTCTGCAAGTGCGCTTGAACCGCCGATATGCATCAACAGATTATTAACAACAATAAGAGCAATGAATTCGCCAATGTATCCCATTGAGGACGACATTCCCGTTCTTAATGTGGAAAAGATAAACTTAAAATCAGGTTTTACTGGACGGAAACGCAGTATTGCCCACTTGCGTGTGAAGTGGAACAGGAAAATACAAACGCCCACCGCCTTGCCTAAAACTGTTGCGAAGATTGCACCGCGTACATCAAGCTTGAAACCTATAATAAATACTGCACTTGCTATAACATCGGTAAGAAATCCTATTGTATATCCCGCGCTTGCAAGCTTCTCTCCGTCGTCGCACCTTACGCAGTAGTAAAGCAGGAAGTATAAAAACGTAAAAGGTGTGCCTATAAACATAATCTGCAGGTATTCCTGCGTGTACTGCCACAGTTCACCGCGTACGTAGCCTGCACCCAATAAGCGCAGTATGTACGGCATTGTCGCCAGCCCGATAACCGCAACCAGGATGCTGACAAAAATATCAACCATCAGCATCTGAGAAAAGATTTCAACACCTTTTTTTGCTTTACCTTTGCCGAGTGCCTGTGTGTATTTGACCGAGGTGCCGACAGCTATGCCGACATCCAGAACATTATATACCATATAGACCGGAGCGACCAGAGACATTGTTGCAAGCCCGACTTTTCCCAATCTGATGCCTACAAATAAAGCGTCTGCAACATCGCCGAGCGCAAGACCTATTGCAGAAACAAGCGTGGGCCCGAAAAACCGACGGAACATTCTGTCGGTAAAGGCTCTGCTCTTTACTGCATTCATTGAAGCTTCACTCATTTAATAAAACTGCCTTTCCATATGCGAATGAGTTCCTTTGGCTGACGCTGAAGTTTATGCTCGCGCAAGCCTTTAATGCCTAAATCCTCTTCCGAATCAACCGTTTTCACTTCAGACGGTAATTCACAGTACATTTTCCATTTAACAAAGAATCCGCACCGTTTATCCAGAACCTTACAAAAGCTCAGATCAAATATTTCAGGTGTGATAAACGCACCTGCAACATATGCGGTATCCTTGCCGTTCGCCTGAAAAATCAAACCCCACATTGAGAGCTCCGAAAAGTGATTAAGTGCTGCCTCGGCAGCGCGTATATCAGCAAGTCCGTCGGCTTCATAGCTTTCCGCCCACTGTCTGTTAATGTCCAGAGCTCTTGCGATATTGTCATCAGTCAGAGGTTCTGTTTTCCATTGCGTTGCGGCATCACGTCCGCGGTTTACTTTATGACGCAGCCTTTTGTATGCCTGTCCTTTAAGTTCAATCTGTTCGCTTTTATCGTATATGTAAATAAAATCGTCACGGCATTCTTCAAAAGCAAACTGACCGGGATATTCGTTTTCAAGAAAAGTCTTATCCTCATCTGTCATTGAATAGAATACCGGGTTTTCTTTCTCAATCAGAGAATCTATTAATTTCCTCTTCTTTTCATCGGTTCCGCAGGGGAACAGATAAGCGTTATCGCCCAACACGCCGTTTTTAACAACAAATGCGTCGTCACACAGGCAGATTTCGTATCCTTCATCCTCCTGCCATTCATAAAGCGACGGAAAGGTGTAGAGATAAAGCGTGTTGCCGTAAGCCAAGCGTAATGCTTCCACCTGTTCCATTTGAGGTAAAGAGATCGGTGAAAATTCAAGAGGATTTGCCACATCTGAATTATTAGTCAAAATATAGTTATATCCTTTCTTTTGTAATTGTCTGCCGAATACTATTCAACGTTGATAATACCGGCAAAACCTGTGAATTCAAGGATTTCAATGTTTGTTTCATTCACGTTTTTAACTGTCATTCCGCCTTTTTATGCGTTTTTGCGCAAGATCATAAGACATTATAGCATAATCATTCTTGAATGTCACTATTATAATTAAAATATTTAATAATTGTTAAGTTTTTTACAGATTTTATATTATTGTCTAAATGAATAGCGGCATAAAAGCGAACTTAAAAACAGCACATATTTATGTCAAATTTTTCAACAAATAAAAAAGTACACTTCGCACAAAATAAACTTGCAAGGCAAATTGTTTGCAGGGCGTAAAACGGCTTGCATCATTCGCCCTGCAATAAACAGCAAAAGAGGTGTAACAAAATGGCAAAGAATACAGTACCTGAGGCTAAGGAAGCTCTTAACCGTTTCAAAATGGAAGCAGCATCCGAGGTTGGCGCAGCACTTCTATAAACAAAAAACACAAAATACGCTGCATTACTTGTTATTTTTCTATACATAAACTAAATATGGAAACCAAAGGACTGATTTATAAAAATCGGTCCTTTTTACATAAATTTGATTACAAAATACTCAAAAACATATAAAAGTGTGATTTCAATCACATTTTTATAGAACAATTATTTATATATTCTGACGGCTTTTTCTGACGATTATTCTGCCGATTTATAAGAAAACCGTCAGAATAATCTGTGAATATAGTAATTATTCTTGCAATTATTATACTTTATGGTATAATAACTAACAAGGGTGATATTATGAAGAAATTTATAAACAGAGATAAAGAACGCGATTTTCTTGAAAAAGAATATAAAACAGCCACTGCCTCTTTTGTTGTAATATATGGCAGAAGGAGGATTGGAAAAACAGAATTAATAAAGGAGTTTATTAAGGACAAAGCTGCGCTCTTTTTTCTCGCAACAGAGGAATCAGAAAACGAGAACAGAAACGAATTCAAAAACAGGGTAGCTGAATATATAAATACTCCACTGTTAGCAGATGCAAACATCAGTGATTGGGAAACTCTTTTTAAGTATATTGTTCAAAGCAAGCCGAATGAGAAAAAACTTATTATTATTGATGAGTTTCAGTATATCGCAAAATCATATCCGCCATTCATTTCAATAATGCAAAGAATATGGGATAACGTTTTGGCAAATGAGAATGTTATGCTTATTCTCTGCGGTTCGCTTGTTAATATGATGTATGCGCAGACGCTTTCTTATGACAGTCCGCTTTATGGCAGAAGAACGGGTCAGATAAAGATGAAACAAATCGCTTTCAAACACTACAATGAGTTTTTTGGCGACCTTAATGAAAGGCAACTTATAGAAGCATATTCAGTAACAGGTGGTGTTCCTAAATATATTGAATCGTTTGAGCCATATTACGATGTATATGAAGCAATAGAAAAATGTGTGATGTCTAAAGAGAGTTATCTTTACGAGGAACCTAATTTTCTTCTTGAAAAGGAGGTACAGGATGTTGGCAGTTATTTCTCTATTATTAAAACAATCGCTTCAGGAAAACAAAAACCGAGCGAAATTGCTGCGGCACTTGAAATTCAGTCAACAAATCTTCCAAAATATCTGAAAGTATTGATTGATTTGGATATTCTTGAAAGAGAAGTCCCCGCAACTGAAAGTAAGCCTGAAAAAAGTAAAATGGGATTATACAAAATCAAGGATAATTATATCAAGTTTTGGTTTATGTTTATTTATCCGTATAAATCATATATTGAAATGGATAACACAGATTTTGTTATGGATAAAATAAAAACCGGATTTATTCCTAATCACGCAGCATTTGTTTATGAGAATATTTGCAGACAGGAGTATATGACAGAGCTTGTAGCTAATGGCACTTGGAATTTTGTTCCCACAAAAATTGGAAGATGGTGGGACAGAGCTGACAGGGAAATTGATGTTGTGGCTGTTGACGAAAACAGCGATAACATCATCTTTGGTGAGTGTAAATTTACCAATAAACCTATGGATATAGACGTTTATTACAATTTACTTGAAAAAACGCCTTATGTCAGTTGGAAAAACAAAAGCAGAAAAGAGCATTATGTTTTCTTCAGCTTTAGTGGCTACACTGATAAAATGAAAGCCCTATCACAAGAAAAAGAAAACATTATTCTCTATTAGTCATTACAATTACAATTTAATATAATTGCAGGCAAAAAGGCTGATTTATGATTTTTCATAAGTCAGCCTTTTGTCATATATAAATGTGTTTTTAACATTAATAATAAATATGAAGGAGGTTGTAATGTTGAAATGCAAAACGATTGCAATATGCAATCAGAAAGGCGGTGTGGGAAAGACGACTACCGCCGTCAATCTCGGCGTAGGTTTAGCAAGGCAAGGAAAAAAGGTACTCCTTGTGGATGCAGACCCGCAGGGAGATTTAACAATCAGTCTTGGATGGCAGGACAACGACAGTTTGGATATTACTCTTGCTGACAAAATCAATTCGGTTATTACCGACATTGACTTTGATAAAACAGCGGGTATTCTGCACCACACAGAAGGTGTTGACCTGTTACCGTCTAACCTTGAATTATCAAGCCTTGAAATCAGGCTTGTAAACGCTATGAGCAGAGAGGTTGCGTTAAAGGAATATCTTAAAAGTATTAAAAACAATTATGATTATATCCTTATAGATTGTATGCCCTCGCTCAGTATGATTACGATTAATGCCCTTGCTGCTGCCGACAGCGTTATTATTCCCGTTCAGGCACATTATTTATCTGCAAAAGGTATGACGCAGCTTGTTCAGACGGTTTCAAAGGTAAAAAGACAGATAAACCGCAATTTGAAAATTGACGGTATCCTGTTGACGCTTGTTGATGAGCGAACTAATCTCGCAAAAAGCACACGCAAAGCAGTGGTAGAAAGCTATGGTAAATATATTAAAGTTTTTAAGACTTATATACCTATTGCTATTAAAGCGGCTGAAACGACAACGAAAGGCAAAAGCATTTTTTCTTATGAGCCAAGCAGTAAAGTCGCAAAAGCTTATGAAAACTTAACAAAGGAGGTAATTGATAATGGCGAAAAGCAACTCAACCGACTTCACTCTGAACGGGTTAGATGATTTATTCTCTACACAGGAAGAAAGAGATAACGGCAGTATTCCCGAAATCAGAGATATTGACATATCGCTGATTGATGATTTCCCCGACCATCCGTTTAAGGTTGCAGAGAATGAGGAGTTATATGAACTCGCTGACAGCATAAAGGAACAAGGAGTATTAATCCCTGCTATCGTTCGCCCGAAAGAAAACGGCAGATATGAAATGATTGCAGGACACCGCAGAAAAAGAGCAAGCGAACTTGCAAATATTGATACTTTAAGATGTATTGTTTCTGATTTAGATGACGACGCTGCCACAATCATTATGGTAGATACAAACCTTCGTCAGCGACAGCAGATATTGCCAAGCGAAAAAGCAAAGGCGTATAAGATGCGTTCAGACGCATTAAAACATCAAGGCAAACGCAACGATTTAACTTCGGCAACACCGTTGCACAAGTCCGAAAACAAAACGACAAGAGAAATTATGGCTGATGAAATCGGCGAGAGCTATGAGCAGATTCGCAAATATATCCGTCTAAATGAGCTTGTACCCGAATTGCTTGAATTCGTTGACGAGGGAAAAATCGGACTACGCCCTGCCGTTGAAATGTCATATCTTGATGAGGACTCACAGAGAGATATTGTAGATATGATTGACGATAGCGAGTGCTTCCCATCACACGCACAGACAATTCGTATGCGAAAGTCTTTTGAAGAAGGCACACTCACCCGTGATGGCGTTATCGCCATTATGAACGAAGAAAAGCCAAACCAAGCGGAAAAAATTACCATCCGAAAAGATGATATAAGGAAATATATTCCAAAATCGGTAAAGGCAGATGATATGCAAAAATTTATATGCGATGCAGTTAAACACTACGCAAAGCATCTTGAACGCAAAAGAGAACAGGTCAGATAGCAGGAGGAGTATGTTTTTTATGCTTCCCCTTTCTTTCAATCTAACCCCTGATTACTAACAATACTTACCGAAATAAGAATTGATTTGTATTCAACAACACCCATAAAGAGTTAAGTAATAATATTTAAGGAGGTGATGCCTATGATTTGACTAAATAATCGCATCTTTGCTATACTATAACAAATTTGGTAATATGTAGTTAAGGAGGCGATGATGTGAAAAAAATCGCAGTAATGGCGTTGTTAATCGCTGTATTAGTTCTTTCAGGTTGCAGTAACGCTGCGGATATTACGGAAAAGGATGTTTCTTTTTCGGCTGGTAATACAACAGTCGCTGAAATCACAAGTGAAGTTGATGTTACGAAAAACGCTGAAACAACAACCGAGCCGACAACCGCAGAAAATTC
This sequence comes from uncultured Bacteroides sp., assembly GCA_964480285.1. Classification (GTDB taxonomy): domain Bacteria; phylum Bacillota; class Clostridia; order Oscillospirales; family Acutalibacteraceae; genus Eubacterium_R. The sequence continues at coordinate 3,082 of CAYZPT010000042.1, read as the reverse complement.
GGTAACGAAACAGGAAAAAACAACGACAACAACTACGAAAAGAAACCAAAAAGAAACGACCACCGCAAAACCGAAGCAAAGCACAACAAAAAAAGCGACCACAACGAAAAAGCAAACGACAACGAAAGCGGCTACAACGAAAAAGAAAGAAACGACCACAAAGAAGCAAACCACGACCAAAGCTAAAACCTGCACGAATAATGGCAATCACAGCCAATCCTGCGGAAATATGGGAAGATGGTTTCATTCTAAAAGCGAGGTCAAAGCTTACGTTGACAAGGAAATGAAATATTGGGCTGACTTGGAGGAAAGCGGACAGATTACCCGTGAAGAATACTACAAGAAATGCCCGTCGGGTTACGAGTGTTGGTCTTGTGCTTATTGCGGTAAGTGGACAGGAAATTTCAAATACTAAAACAAAATACTGAACTGATTAGAGGGAAGATTAACTGCTATGAATAATCTTCCCTCTTTTTTTGTTTCAGGGAAGGGAAATCTATGTTAAGAAAAACAAAAACGCTATTCAAAAGAGCTCTCGCCTTTCTTCTTTCAGCGTTGATGCTCATGGCGGCAGTACCGCTTTCAGCATCGGCGGCGAGTGAAAACTTGGGAAGGGTAAGCGGCGGCAGCAGTATTGATATTGATGTGTCATGGCACTACGGTCATCAACTCCATACCACAAAGGTTGACGGAACGACCTATCCGATGTTCTGCATTGAGTACAACACTACCTCGCCCGAAAAAGCGTACCTCAAAGCAAAGAAGGCAGGCGCAAACGCTAACGTAATCAAGGCGGCTAAATGGATATTTGCAGGTTACTATATGGAACACGGCAATTCTATTGATTTGAAGGATATGGCTATGTGTCAAAAGAAGGTATGGAGCATTATGGGTGACAGTACCTCTTGGGAGTTTTCAAGCAGCGATTACGACGAGTGGATTGAAAACGCCGAAAAGAATATGGAAAAACTTGATACAAAACCATCATTTCATAATACAAATGTCGGTACGATTACAGCAGGCACAAGTAAAACGATTACAGACTCCAATAAGGTATTTAAGGACTATCCTGCTTTCACAATCAACAAGAACGGTATCAAGATGGTACACGAAGCAGATACCAACAAACTCGTTATTACCGTTGACAAGACTTGTACTAAAACCTCGTTTAAGATTAACAACGGCGATTACTACAAGGAAAACACGGGCGATGAGGATGAGCTTCTGCTCTTTTACCCCTATGGCAGTGAGGACTATCAAAAACTTGTATATTCTGCCTACTATGACCCGATTTCGTTTGCTCTTGACGGTAATATCGAGGTGCTCGGCTCTGCCAAACTGAAAAAGACTTCAGAGGACGGCAAGGTAAGCGGTATTAAATTTACTGTAACGGGTACAGATTACTCAAAGACAGTAACTACCGACAGTAACGGCGAGTGGGAACTTGATTATCTCGTTCCCGGTAAATACACCATTACAGAAGAAAGCATTGAACGCTATGTAACGCCGAGCAGCAAGACGATTACAGTTAAATCAGGCGAAACGGCAAGCGTGTCGTTTAGCAACGTTCTCAAGAAGTTTCGTGTAACTGTCAGCAAAGAGGATACCGAAAAGAGAACTGCACAGGGCGACGCAACGCTCGCAGGTGCAACCTACGGCATATATAATGGCGGAACGCTCGTTGACACCTATACCACCGACAGCACCGGCAAATTTACCACCTCATACTACGTTTGCGGTGATAATTGGACGATTAAGGAAATCAGTCCGAGCGAGGGTTATCTGCTTGATAAGACCGTTTACAATGTCGGTGCTGAAGCAAAACTCTATACCGTTGAGCATAATACCACAAGCAATACTGTTAAAGAGCAGGTTATTAAAGGTAATATCTCAATCATCAAGCACAGTGATGACGGCTCAACGCAGATTGAAACGCCCGAACCTGAGGCGGAATTTCAGGTGTATCTTAAATCAGCAGGCTCGTATGCAAACGCTGACGCTGATGAAAGGGATGTGCTTGATTGCGATAATGACGGCTTTGCTAAATCAAAAGACCTGCCCTACGGCGTTTATACTGTTCATCAGACAAAGGGCGTTGACGGCTCTGAGTTTATGCAGGACTTTGATGTGTTTATATCCGAGAACGGCAAGACCTACAAATACCTGATTAACAACGCACCCTTTACAGCGTATCTGAAAATTACAAAGGTTGATAGAGAAACAGGTAAGGTTGTCCCGTATGCGGGTGCCGGTTTTGAAATCTATGATTCAAACGGCAAAAAAGTGTCGCAAACCTTCACCTATCCGAAAAAGACAACCATCAGCACCTATTACACCAATGCAGACGGTTATCTCATTACCCCTGAAAAACTTGATTACGGCAAAAACTACACGCTCGTTGAGGTGCAAGCACCCTACGGCTATGTGCTTGACAGTACGCCTATCAAGTTCGATGTGACAAGAGATAATTCGGAGTATGAAGATGCACTTACGCTAATTAAAATTGAGCGTGATAATATCGCACAGAAAGGTGTTATTGAAATCAAAAAAACAGGCGAGGTATTTGCAAGCACCAAGAACACAGATGACATTTACACGCCAATTTATGAGGAGCAAAACCTTAAAGGTGCCGTATTTGATATTTTCGCCGCAGAGGATATTGTAACGCCTGACGGAACACTTCGCTATCAGCAGGGCGAGCAGGTGGATGAAATCACTACGGGTGATGACGGTATTGCTAAAACAAAGCAGCTTTATCTCGGCAAATACACCGTAGTTGAGAAAACTGCACCCGACACCTTCTATAACTCAAATCAGCAATACGATATTGAGCTTGTCTATGCTGGGCAGGAAGTTGCTGTAACAAGCACGGCGTTATCCGCTTTCAATGAACGACAGAGAGTGAAACTCTCACTTATTAAGAGCATTGAAAAGGACAAGACGTATAACATCGGTGATAACGGCGAAATTGAAGCAGTACAGTTCGGTATTTATTCTGCCGTGGATGCTACTGCATCAGACGGAACGGTTATTCCTGCAAATTCATTAATCACAATAGGAAACTGTGATAAAGACGGAAACA
>CAYZPT010000041.1:0-14891 GCA_964480285.1 uncultured Bacteroides sp. | reverse complement strand
ATAATTGGAAATCGTTTTCAATTACATAATTCTTATGGTACAGATTGTTGTGCATATAATAAGTTAACAAATTGAAGCCTCGGCGTTGTGCCGAGGCTTTCGTTATGTTTGTCTTGATTATATAATTAATATTATGAATTCCTTGACAATAGTTTTGTTTTTATATTTTTTCTCCTTTCAATTACGCAAATTGACAATTATATTATAATGAAAAGTTATATAATTGTCAATGAACTGTCGCAAAACCCCAAAGTCTTCTGGGGACAGAACCTTGAAATAGTGCGCCATCTGTGATAGAATAGGCTTGTAAATCCCGAGGGGGCACAAAAATGAAAAAGGCAATCTTTTTTGTTTTGCTTTTTACCGTAATTGCTTGCAGCGGATTCGTTGTTCTGGCAAATCAGGCAGAGGGAGAGCAAAACGAACATATACATAATTATACAATTACCGTCAATGCGGGAGAGGCTGTTTTTACCTGCTCCTGCGGTGACAGTTACACTGAGCATTTTGGCGATTATCTCAATACCGACAGAGAGGTTTATGATGTTAATTACGACGGCATTATAAACGGTAAAGACTATATATATCTTAAGCAACACAAGACCGGGTTTAAACCCATCTGGCACGAAGATGACTGGGAAGCTGAAATAGATTTATAGAAAGCAGATTGCGGCAAAACGCTAATAATTTAATAATAGAGGCTGTCTCGTATTCTGAGACAGCCTTTTTCATTAAAGATCTATGCTTGTGCAGGGGTACTGAAGAATCAGGTTAACGTCGTTTTCTGCGCAGTATTGACCGACTTTATAGAAAACAATGTCTGATCTTTCGACATATTCCGGCATTTCTTCAATCGGTTTGTAAAGCGGTGAGAAGAAGTTGTCCCAATGCACCGGAATTATAAGGTGAGCATTGATTTTTTCAACTGTTTCGGCAAAGAATATTTTTTCTGTTTCTTCATCTGCTTTGCCGATGCCTGCTACGCCGAGGAAGACAATATCAGCGTTGATTCCGTCCAGTTTGCCTTCTATATAATTGAAACTGGGGTGAATAAGTATCTTTTTATCACCGTGCTCAACGTAAAAATCGTATGAGCCGCCCTCTTTGTATTTCCAGAGTGTAGTCGGTTGAGTCAGCGGTTCCTCAATGGGTTCACCGATGTTGTCGTTAATCTTTGTCGGCTTTGAATGAAGTGCTTTAAGGATAGTGATTTTGTATTCGCCGATAGTGTAACGGCTTCCTTCCTCAAACACGACAATTCTGTCCGTAGGAACTTTACCGCCGATTGCAACGTTCTTGGCGGATTCACTCCCGAAGATATTTGCACCGCAACGGTTGGCAATGTATGGCGCGTCCATAACGTGATCGTGATGGGTGTGTGAAATAAAAATTGCACGCAGTCTGTCAATGGGATGATGACTGATTATCTTATCGCACACCGCAGTATCCGTGCGCACCGGCTCGGATCTGAGTAATTGTTTTATTGACGGTCTTGTGAAATGAGCGTCAAAAAGAATCTGATCTTTGCCGTCGTCAAACAGCAACGTTGTAGTACCGTAAAATGTTACTTTAAGCATTATATCGTCCCCTTACATTTACTATAATATCACAGATTTGTATAATATGCAATGAATTCGTTTTAATGTAAAAAACGGAGGCAGCCGAAAAGCTTTGCGTGCTTGCCGTTTGTGTTCTTGACAAAGGGCGGGATTTTGATTAAAATTTAATTGCACATTATATAAGGAGAACAATATGTCTGCATACTTATTTACTCATTTTACAAGTGATGAAATTGACAGGGAGAGCATCTGGTTTTCGGTCAGCCGCGACGGTCTGCACTGGCAGGATCTTGGTGGCGAGGAGCCGTTTCTGACTTCAAAAATCGGCACAACAGGTGCGCGCGATCCGTTTATTCTGTATGACGAAGCGCAGAAAAAGTACTTCATTATTGCGACTGACTGCAACACAAACGACGGCAGAAGCTGGTATGATTTCAGTCACAGGGGTAGCAGGTCATTGCTCATATGGGAGTCGGTTGATTTAGTTAACTGGAGTGAGGAAAGACTTGTTGAAGTAGGCGTCAGGGACGCTGGCTGCGTCTGGGCGCCTGAGGCTGTATATTGCCGCGAGAGAGGCGAATGGATGGTGTTCTTTGCGTCATGTGTTGATGATAAGCAGCGGATCTTTGCCACTTTTACCAAGGATTTTTACGAGTTTGGCGAAACATTTGAGTATATCAATAACGATAACGATATTATCGATACAAGCATTGTATGGGACGGCGGATATTACTACCGTTTTTCAAAGGACGAAACGAGCAAGTGTATCACTGTTCAGAGGGCAGGGGAGCTGCTTTCAACCGAGTTTGAAACGCTTCACTGCAAGGCGCTCGACGGCTACTACGGAGTTGAAGGTCCGGAGATTTTTTACATTGAGCAAATCGGTAAGTGGTGCCTGATTGTTGACAGATACCACGGAAATTACGGCTATCTGCCGCTTATCGCAGATGATCTTGCAACCGCTGATTTCAGAATACTTGATGACAGCGAATACGACTTCGGCAAGAGGAAAAAACGTCACGGCGGTGTAATAAAAATCACCGATGAGGAATATGACAGACTGATAAACGCATTTTAGCAGGAGGGAATAACTATGGATTTTGAAAAACAGGCGATTAACGATACTTCGGACTTTGTTCTGCTTTCGGATTACGTTCCGTCGATAGTGCAGGAAATCCGCTATTATTCGACATACAATTTTATCGGCGACCGCATTGACGGTTACGAGCAGCCATGCGCGATTATTACAAAAGAGGCGGCGCGTGCGCTTAAGGAAGTCAGTAACGAGATGAACGTTAAGGGCTTCAGGCTCAAGGTTTTTGACGCATACCGTCCGGCGACTGCAGTCAAGCATTTTTCGCTTTGGGGGATTGAGGATCTCGACCAGAGAATGAAGCCGTTTTTTTACCCCGATCTGGAAAAAACGGAGCTGTTTGAGCTTGGTTACATTGCAAGTCAGTCGAGCCACAGCCGCGGCAGTACTGTGGATTTGACCCTGCTTGATATGGCTACAGGCAAGGAAGTTGATATGGGCAGCCCGTTTGATTTTTTCAGCGAAAAATCGCACCCGGATTATAAGGGTATAACCGCTGAGCAGTACGAAAACAGAATGTTTTTGCAAAGCGTTATGATAAAGCACGGTTTTGAGCCGATTGACTGCGAATGGTGGCACTTCACGCTGAAAAACGAACCGTATCCGTCAACGTATTTTGAGTTTCCCGTGACTGCAGAAGTGCTGAAAAGATAGTTTTTTTACCCCCGCGTTTATCAGTGGGGGTGATTTTTTTTGATATAATTAAAAAAAATAATGACATTTAATAAAAAGTATAGTATAATACTTTATTATATCTAACAGCACTGGAGACTTCTTTATGGATAACGTTTTTGAAAGAGCAGTTGATTTTGCGCTTGAAGCACACAGAGGGCAAAGGCGTAAGGACGGCAGCATATATATTCTGCATCCGCTTGAGGTTGCGGTTATCGCAGGTACAATGACCCGCGATGAGGAGGTTCTCGCGGCGGCAGTTCTGCATGATACAGTTGAGGACACAGATGTGACAGCGCAGGATATTCTTGATAATTTCGGCGAGAGAATTGCAGAACTTGTGGCGCATGAAACCGAGGACAAACGTCCCGATATGCCTGCAAGCGAATCGTGGAAAATCCGCAAGGTGGAGAGTCTTGCCGTACTTAAAGACAGCTCGAGAGACAGCAAAATCCTCTGGGTAGCGGACAAAGTTTCAAATATGCGCTCACTTTATAAAGACTATGCCACACTCGGTGAGAAAGTTTTTGAAAGATTTAATGAAAAGAATCCCAAAGAGCAGCGATGGTATCACGATACCGTAATTGAGTATACAAATGAGCTTGCTGACACAAGAGCGCACAAAGAATATAAAGAATTGTTTGACAGAGTATTCAGCGATTACGAATAAATATGAAACGGATTATTTCGCTTTTACTGGCGTTTACTACGCTTTTTACCTGTTCGGCGTTCACAGCAGAAGCTGCAAACAACGGCGGTATCAAGTCGGTGGCGCTTGAAAAAACATCGTATATTTATGACGGCAAAACCAAAAAACCGACAGTTATTGTAAAGAATTCAAGAAATATCTTTCTTAAGGAGTCCGGTAAATCGTTTGTTGTTAAATACCCCAAGGGCAGGAAGGCTGTCGGCACTTACACCGTTTCAATCGTGTTTAATGGCAGGTATAAGAAAAGGGGTACTGTTAAAAAGACGTTTAAGATTATGCCCCGCGCTACTGCGATTACAGGTCTTAATGCGGGCGTCGATTGCGTTACCGTTAAGTGGAAAAAGCTTGTTGCTCAGAATTCCGGCTATCAGCTTATGTATTCAAGCGATAAGGCGTTCAGATCTGCTAAAACAGTTACGGTTAACTCTAACAGCCGAATAACCCGTAAAGTATCCGGACTGAAAAGTAAAAAAACATATTACTTCAAAATCAGGGCGTATAAACGCACAAAAACAAAGCGCTACTATTCTTCCTGGTCAAAGGCGAAAAAAGTTACAACAAAAAGCCAAAAGCCTGCTGATACGGTAACGCCGAAAAAGCCCGAAGAAAAGCCGGCAGTTGTTCCCGAGCCTGCACCTGAAACACCGCAGGCGGAGCCGCAACCGACTTATGATAAAATCGAATCGGCTGACTACTACTATTCATCTTTTGAAAAGGCTGTTGCAGACGTGAACAGCAATACATCTGACAATGCTGACAGCACTGCTGAGGAAGCAGCGGCAGGTGTATGCATCTGTGAAAACGGGACTGAAAGAATTGTTCTTTTTAATGATTCGGTAAACACACCGGGCGTTGCGCTGACTGCCGATACAGAAGTGTACCTGAACGGTTACACGCTTAATTTCGGTGAGGGTAATTACCTTAGTTTTTGCGAAAATCTGTCGCTTGTATACGGTTCGATTATCAGCACGAACGCCAGGTTTGTGATCAGGCAAAACGGCAGTGGCAATGCGCTTTCCCTGAACGGCGTCAGCATTGAGTCAACAATTAATGACAGTAGCATTACTCACAGGACGATTGACGCGTCTGCAGATAATTTAACCCTCGATAACTCAAGCATCAATATTGAGGCAACTGACTGCGCGAGTGCAACAGGCATTTACGCTTCGGACAAATCAAAGAACATAAGCGTTCTGAAATCCGATATCATCATCAAAGAAAACAAGGCGAACGGCTCTGATTTCAGCGCAGCAATAAATGCGTATAACAGCGAGAATACGCTGATTGAAAAGGCAAAAATCAACGTTTCTGTTGATAACTCACCGAAGCAGATTTACGGTATGCGCCTTGCAAATGCGAAGGAAATAGTTATTAACGGCGGTAGCTTTTTCTGCGAAAATGTTAACGCTGACCTTGGCAATGCGATTATTGTTCCTGAAGGAACGGGAAATCTGACAATTAATTCGACTGAGAAAAATCCGTTTACCGTTTTCGGCAAAAAGCGCGGACTCTCAACAACGGCAAAACACAACACCGTTAACGGCGGCGAGTTCTATTCCTACGATATGGCGGGATACTTTGTGCTTGATTCGGAGATTTATAACGCAACCTTTGCATTAAAGAACAGCGAGCGGTATACAACGGTCAAGGGCACGGATACGCTATGCTTCGGCGGTCCGCCTGCTGCAACAAAAAATGCGGTTATGAATTTGTACAACTGCACTATCGCAAAGCCCGAGCACCTGTCAAACGGCGGCTATGCATACAGCGAGCAGTCGGTTTACATTGTGTCCGATTACGGATACTATTCACCTAAAGCGGTTAACTTTCAGAATTGTGCGTTCTATCAGGGCAATCATCATATGTTCTGGTTTTCAATCCCCGGTGAGAATAATCCTTGTTCAACACAGGTTAATATTACCGGCGACAAAACGAAGTTTTACAAAAAGGATTTGACGCAGTACACAAAAAATGAGGTTAACAATTCAGTTAACCCCGGTGGTGTGCAAAACGGTTGGAAGCTTGATACAAAAAGTAATACAAACGCTGTCGGTAACTCGTTTATCGGTGCCAATACCCCGGAATCACCGAGTAGCAGTAACACACTGTACCTTACCGACAAAGCCGGCGTTTATATAGATTAATACTTAATCATTTTCAGGAGGAAAATATGGAAAAACTAATAAAACTCAAAGGTCGTATTGATTCGTCAAACGCATCTGAGGTTGAAAAGGAAATCAATGATGAAATCGGCAACCATGAAGGCTCGCTTAAGGTTGACGTTGGTGCGCTTGAATACATATCAAGTGCCGGACTGCGGATTATTTTGCGCCTTAAGAAAAAGTTCAGTAATACAAAGATTGTAAACTGTCTTTCTGAGGTTTATGAGATTTTTGATATGACCGGATTTACAGAGATGATGGATATCTCAAAGGCGTACCGTGAGATCTCTGTTGAAGGCTGCGAGGTTATCGGCGAAGGTGCAAACGGTATTGTTTACCGTACCGATCCGGACACTATCGTTAAGGTTTACAAGAGCCCGGATTCGCTTGAAGAGATTCACAATGAGCGCAGACTTGCCCGCAAGGCGTTTGTTATGGGTATTCCCACTGCAATTTCCTATGATGTTGTCAAGGTTGGTGAATACTACGGCGCTGTGTTTGAGCTCCTCAATGCGCAATCATTTAACAAGCTTATTGCAGACGGCGTGCCGGTAGAACAGCTCGCTAAAGAGAGCGTAGATATTCTCAAGATTATTCACTCCAAGGAACTTGAGCCTGGCGAACTTCCGAGCAAGCGCGAGGAGGCTGTCGGCTGGGGCGAATACGTCCGTGAACACCTGCCGGAAGATGTGGGAACAAAGCTTGTTGAGCTTTTCAAAGATATTCCGGAAACGAACACTATGCTTCACGGCGATTATCACATCAAGAATATTATGAAGCAGAACGGCGAAAATCTGCTTATTGATATGGATACACTTTCAATGGGTCACCCGATTTACGAGTTTGCGGCTATTTTCGCTGCGTACAAAGGCTTTAGTTGCTACGATCCGTACAACTGCTCAAACTTCCTCGGCATAACTGTTGAGCAGACGCAGGAATTCCTTGATTACACGTTCAAGTACTACTTTGAGGGTGAAAGTCAGGAGAAGATTGACGAAATCATCAGAATGTCGGAAATCATCTGCTACACACGTATTATGCGCAGACAGATCAAGCACTTCAGTGTTGATGATCCTGAGCAGAAGCCGGTTATTGACTTTTGCAGAAATTATCTTATTGAAAACGTACCTGTTACGGATAAACTTTATTATTAATTATATATTTGGAGGTTATTATGGAATTTAAATGTAATCGAGAAGGCGATACTCTCACAATCAGCGTAATCGGCAGAGTGGATACTACCACAGCACCTGATTTTGAAAAGTGCATTATGGATAATGTTGGTGACGCAACAAATCTTGTGCTTGATCTGAGCGAGATGGCTTACACATCATCGGCAGGCTTGCGCGTTCTGCTTAGAGCGCAGAAAATGATGAACGCAAAAGGTTCAATGAAGCTTACCGGCGTTCAGAGCGACGTTATGGATATTCTGGAAATTACAGGTTTTACGGATATTCTTACAATCGCGTAGTATAATAAAACTGAAAGGGGACAGAGGTGTGCAGAATCTGAGCATTGACGCTACTAATGATAATCTTGCGCAGGTTATGGATTTTGTAGACAGCGTCCTTGAGAGTAACGGCTGCCCGATGAAAACGCAGATGCAGATTGACCTCTCTGTTGAGGAGGTTTATGTCAACATCGCAAATTATGCATACGGCAGAGCGGTCGGCAGGGCGGACATCAGCGCCTCCTGCAATAACGGCGAGTTTGCAGTTACTTTTGCGGACAGCGGTACACCCTACAACCCACTTGCTAAGCCTGACCCTGATATCACTTTACCGGCTGAGGAGAGGCAAATCGGTGGGCTTGGTATATTCCTTGTTAAAAAGAATATGGACACTGTATCTTATAAGCACGTGGACGGTAAAAACGTGCTGACGATTACAAAAAGGATACATTAAAGGGCACCGAAGGGGCACCCTACGTAAATAGGGTGCTCCAAATCTTTGTAATCAGCCGATGTTTGATTGTAGGTATGGAAAATCACATATCAATTAAGCATACGGAGGATTATATTATGAAAAATTATATTACTGATGAAAAGAACGGACTTGATTACACACTTGTAAACGGTGTGTATCTCCCTAACCTTATTTCAACCGAAACAAATTATGAAATCGGCATCTGGGGTATGAGGTACTATGATTTTATAAAAGAGCATCGCTCCGCGTTCTGCACCTCACTCAAAGTACAATGTAAATTAAATACGCATTTGCACGAGGTTGATGTCAGAGCAAAAGAGATGTACGATACCCTTGTTACACAACTTGCCGAAAAGCAAGGCATTACTGAACAACTCAAATCAGATGATATGATGGCTTGGGTGCAGGCAATGAATAACATCGCAAATCAAGTAAGAGAAATTGTATATAATGAGGTAATTTCTACTGTATAAGCACTAAGGTGAGGAGCAAAATCCTCGCCTTTACTCATTTAATATGATTTCACGTCTTGACCAGCAAAAATTGAATTCTATTAGATAACAACACTCAAAATGATGAATGATATGCAAAAAGCAAACTCATAAAAATAGTTGCATATTTCTCTGCTCTTGAGCAGTAAAAAATCATCAAAAAACTCCCTATAAATTCTGAAAAGATTTTTTCAATGGAATTTGCAATATATGTTTGCTTATGGTAAAATGGATGCATATTGTTTGAAGGAGGGTGCACCTATGAACTCTATATGGTCTGATAATGTTCAGGGAATTCAAACTCTATATCTTAGTCGTAAATTGAGGTTTGATGATACGTTTTTTGAACAGTATCGCAATCTGTTTGATTTGGATAAAGATAAAGAATTAAAAATCCTTGAAATTGGTTGCGGACCCGGTGCACTTGCCGAAGCACTTCATCGTTGGTATCCTAAAGCAGAGATAATCGGTGTTGACAGGGATACCAAATTCATTGAGTTTGCAAAAGCGAACATATCGGGCGTTACTTTTATTGAAGGCAACGCTACCAATCTTCCATTTGATGACAATACCTTTGACGTTGCAATTTCAAATACCGTACAGGAACACATTGAGCCGTCTGCTTTCTGGGGAGAGCAAAAAAGAGTATTAAAACCCGATGGCATTTGCCTTTGCCTTTCAGCAAGAAAGGGCATTAAATGTACTGCTAAATGCCTTGATATTACAGATATAGAAAAAGACTTTTGGAATGAACAACCTAATGTGCAAGTTGATATGGAAAAATATCAGGTGTGTCAGTATCCTATGTCCGAAGCAGAAATACCCTTATCAATGCAAGAGTACGGCTTCAGGAATGTATCAATAGGTTATGCGCTAATAGATTTAACGCCCGATAACGAAAAGTATGCTGCACCAATGGCAGAAGCAATGATTGAAGCGGATAGACAATGCGCATTAGAGGCAATTTATTCAACGCACTCTGACAATACAGATGAAGTCATAGCCGCTGTCAACAAGAAATACAATGAGCGAATTTGCCTGTACAGAGCAGGAATTAAACAGTGGGATACTTCTGTTTCTGTAACAATGGTTATTCGTGGTATTAAATAAAAGGATGTATTATGATTCAAAGAGTTAATTCGAAAGAACAACTGAATATATGCCTTGACATAATCCATAAGAGTTTTATAACCGTTGCTGATGAGTTTGGGTTGACTAAAGATAACTGTCCGAATCATACTGCGTTTATGCCTATTGATAAACTAATCAGGCAGTATGAAAGCGAAGCAGATATGTTTTTATATCAGTATAATGGCGAATATGTTGGCTACTTTTCATTGGTCAATAACGGCGAAAGTGTTGAAATGAATAATCTTTCCGTCTTACCTGAATATCGCCATTTAGGTATAGGCAAAGATATGATTGAATATGCAAAAGAATATACCGTAAATAGTACATCTGCAAAGAAAATAACTATTGGAATTATTGAAGATAATACCATTTTGAAAAATTGGTATTCTTCGCTTGGTTTCATACATACAGGAACAAAACGATTTGATGGTTTGCCGTTTATAGTTGGATTTATGGAGTGGATTATATGATTTCTATAAAAGATTACAAACAAAACCCTTGTGGCGTTTTGTCAATTCCATATTGGAAAGCAGATAATATGAGCGTTCCAGATAATATTACAATTGTTCACGAAAAGGATTTTGATAAAATATTGCTCAACGAGTATAATGACAAGAAGTATTTTAGATTATTTCACAATCTGAATGATATTCCTAATTACTCAAATAACAATTATAACTATGGGGTTATTTCGAAATCAGAAATAAATGAACTTGTAAAAATGATAAACGCATCATATACCCATACAGATGTATTTGTATCTGTGGATTACATAAACGGTCTTACTAAAACAAAGGCGTATTGTCCGGAATTATGGATTGGTGCTTTCGATAATGGGAAAATAATTGGCTCAATTATTTGTGACCTTGATACCGAGAACGGTGAAGGCATTATTGAATGGTTACAAGTGTTGCCGGAGTATCGAGGCAAAAGTATTGCTTCTGCGCTTATTTGCAAAGCATTAAATATAATGAAAAATACTGCTGAATTTGCAACAGTATCGGGCGAGTGCGATAACAGTACAAATCCTGAAGGAGTTTACCGCAAATGCGGATTTGAAGGTAACGATATTTGGCATATTTTATCAAAGCGGTGATTAAATGATTCTATACCATGGTAGTAATACGGAAAATATAAAAGTGCTTGAGCCTCGGCAGGCTGACCATGACAGACCATACATATATCTTACAACGATAGATGTTGTGTCTGCGTTTTATATTTGCAATGCTGTTGAAAAACCGTACTATTGGTTCCCTTATGGTTTTAATAAAAATGGTGTTCCGGTTTATCATGAGCTGTATCCAAATGCTTTTGTAGAGATTTCACAGGGCAAGAAAGGATATTTATATATTGTTGATGCTGATGAAAAAGATATAATTCCTTTCAAAAATATACCTTGTGCAAGACTTGGTACTAAACCAATACCAGTTAAAGAATGTATCGAAATACTCAATGCTTATGACTACTTTATGGAAAAGGTTGCAGCAGGCGAGCTTGAAATATCAAAATTTGAAAGTAAGTCTGAAAAGGAATTACAAAATTGGTATGAAATGATAAAAGCGTATATTTACCAAAAAAACATAAGGAACACTCCCGACTGTTCTTATGCTAAGTTTATAAAAAACAAATTTCCTTGTATTTGGGAGGAATACATAAATGAAATTAGATAGAGAATACGATATAGTAACTATTGAATTAATTGAATATTTAGCCAAAACACAATTAATTGGAGACTGTGTCTATAAAACAGCTAATTCGTTAAAACTGCATATAGGTGATGCGGTAGCTTATGATAGAAAAACTGGAAACCCTAAAGCTATATTTGAAATAAAACAACGAAAAAGTACAGATGTAATCAAAAGAGTTATACAAATATTTAGAGGTTCCGCTTCAAGGTTTGGGAACGGGGTAGCTTACTATTTGGTGTTTCCCGGTGATGATATATGGCCTTTTCATATTTATAATGTAACTCCATATGTAATCGGTGACATTATTGAGTATAACAATAATGATTTTGAAGCAATGCATGTGGCACTACAACCAAAAGAATATATTAATCCTGGGGAAACAAAAATAAAAAGAAAGAAAAACTGGTTAAATATTACTTGTAGATTTATTATTCCTATAATAATCTTGTCTATTTACTTATTAGATGTTTTTAATGTGGTTTCTCTAACGACAAATCGAATTATATTATATGGCGTGTTATTTGTGTCTATATTAATACCGTTTTATGATACTATTACATATAAAGATTTTACATTAGAAAACAAATCTAACAAAGATAACAAGGATTGATTGATATTAAAAAGGCACGGATTATCCGTGCCTTTCGTCATAATTTTTTCCAAATAAGCTATTGAAACGATAATCCAATAAATGCAAACAAAACAAAGTGATTTTAAATGCAAATTTTATTTCGTTAGTTTTTTTATTATATGATACACCATGTACGCAGTTGTTCCTTATACTTAAACCATTTTCTGCAAACATAGTAAAAAAGACAAACATAAAATCTGCTGATAGTTCTAAAGAATCGGTTTCTTTATATATATCGGTTATTATTCTTTTCAATATGCTAGTTGGTTCTTTTAATTTGTTAAAATGATCAATATCTTCTCTAATTGGAGTAATGCCAAAAAACTCTCCAATTTCTCTAATCTTATTTTCCAAAATCGGGAATAATTGAGTTATATGCGCTAAAGTTGGTTCATTTGAATAATCAATAAAACTATATTCTGGATTTTGTTCAACGATATTACTATATATTACTTCTTCCATATTAAACATTCCAAAATCCATATTTATATTATATTTTATTCTATTGTATATTCTTGGCAATAGCTCTTCTACTTTGAAAACATTTAAAAATTTATATTTGTTTTCGTTGTTAATGCTCTCAACAAAGTCTTTATAATACATGTCTATCTCATGACGGTCATCAATTATTACCTTTGGAAGTATTGGAAAGTCATCTTTTATTTCTATATTTGTAACAAATGTAAGAACAGGAGTTTTAGTTATTTCGTCTATTGTGTTAAAGATTTTTTCATTATTCAACAACATACAATTATATGCAATTGCATATGGGTGATTTAGAATATTATTGTTGTGCTCATCAACATCTTCATTGTTAAGTGATATCGTTTTACTAACGGTTTGCATAGCTTCTAAACTTTTACTCATATATTCGTCTTGCCATAAATGTCGAATATAGTTTATTTCTTTTGAAATGTCAGTAGCAATGATTTCTCTATTATTCTTAATGCCTAATAGATATTTTAAGTAGATAATAAAAACATAGGCTATCTGAACCCCTTCACATTGATTTATGCCTTCTTCAAAAAAGTCAGATATTTTTTCAAATGTTTTTTTAGTGGATTTATGAATAATATCAATATCTGTAATAAAATTATTAAACTCATTAATGTTAGTAATACTATTTGCTTTGTTTAGTTTTTGATTAATAAAACTATTTATTTTTTTCTTAAGCTTATTGTTTCTAATTGGACACCTTGAATCAATTTCTACAAGTTTTTGAATATCGGTTATTTTTCCTAATGCCTTATTAAAAACGATAGTTAGATTTTTGTCAAAAGGTATTCGTGTATCATTGAGCACGGAAATAATAAATTCTAAACTTGAGCAAGAATAGTCCTTAATATCAGAATCATTATGATTTATATTGTCATAATAATCATTCAATAAATCAGCGTGTCTTATTATTACTTTTTCACTAGGAGAGGTTCCATATAAAACATATCTAATGGATTCAAGAATAAATGTTGCATCATCATTATTAAAATCTTCTTCCATAATATCTATTATTTCTGTTGTCCACAAATCTAAAGTTGGATAAGTGTTTCCATCCGTATATACAATACTCGGTGTTAGTTTCCCCCTTTCATATTTGGTGCTAAGCATATCTCTTAGATAAGATTCTTCCCAAGTTGCACATTCGGTATCTTTTAAGTGTTGATATGAAAAACAATCAGCAAAAATTATATTGTTTTTATTATTAACCAAAAAGTCACTGCAGCCACAAAAAACTTTATTAATGTTACATTTAAATGTTTTTAATACTTCATCCGTATTAAGACTTATGCTTTTTATTCTATCAACAATTGTGTTTTCTTCTCTTATAAAATTAGAAACATCAATTAGTTTATATAAATTCTTACAATTTAGTATTTCAGCATATATAGTGTATTTTTGTGTGTTAGTTTCATTACTCAGCTTTGCTAAATAAATCAACAACTCAAATACTTTATTAAAGTCATTATCTAGATTTAAATCTTCATATTTTTTCTTTCCAACATAATATAAAGAAAAATCATATATAGTTTTTAGCCACTCTTGACTAATGCATAATTCTGATTCAATATATTTGTTTATTGAATTAAAATATCTAAAAATATCCGAAATTTCTGAAAACACATGAAAAAAATCATCGAATTTATTGATTGACAAATCCACAGAAAAGTGATCCTCAATGTATTTTATTAACCAATTCCAATCCTGAGATTTTGATAATATACCATCAATATATTTTACTTTTTGTTCATGTTCAAAATAATTCATAATTATATCCTTTCGTTAATTAATTGAACAAATAGATTCATTACAGTCATTAGTTGTTGACAAATTCAAATAATACATATATAATATAAGTGAACAAGGAGCTATCCGATAGACGGTTAGCCCGTATAGTTAAAGATAATCGCCCTAACTATTGCAAGCTGTGAGGGCGGTTATTTTTTTGACGCAAAAATAATGACTATTATAAGTACGAGAGTAATTATAAGGTAGTAATATTCCATGTCATCACCCCCTAAATCAGATTTAGAGGGCAATGCCCTCTATGTGAATAAAGGGCTAACCGTCCACCGTTTTTTCGTGATAAACTCCTTGCCGGAGGTCTTACCTCCATACATTTATTATACTATATTCACACATAAAAGTAAAGTAAATCAGCAAAGAAAAGCGAACAAATATTCTAATTTGTTATTGACAGACGAACATTTGTTTGATATAATGACTTTGCAAATTGAATATGTGTTTATGAGTGAATGGTAAAAGCGTATAGAATTATTAGAGAGTAAAGAGTCGTTTGAATGGTGAAGTAAACACAGAAAAGAATGTGTTGCTT
>CAYZPT010000040.1:0-15043 GCA_964480285.1 uncultured Bacteroides sp. | reverse complement strand
ACGCAGACTAATCTGTTTGACGGTCGGTTTGTCGGTATAGGCAGCGAGAGCCGCGACCTTGATTTCCCGCCGCTCGATAAGCTTGCCGACGCGTACGGTTACGACTATATTAAGTGCACATCAAACGATGAGCTTGACGGTTTTATTAATCGTGCACTTAATCATAAAGGTGCTTTGGTTGCTGAAGTTTTTGTAGGCACAAAGCAGGTGTTTGAGCCGAAATCATCTGCTAAAAAATTTCCTGACGGAACTCTTGTTTCTCCTCCTCTTGAGGATCTGGCACCGTTTTTGCCCGATAGCGAGATGGACGAAATTATGATTGTCAAGAGGATAAAAAACGATGAATAGGGCGGTGGTGACAGGTGCGAGCGGAGCGGTCGGTTACGGTTTGATTGCTGCGCTTCTTGCAGAAGGAGTGGAGGTTACCGTTCTCGGCAGAACCAAGCCGCTGAATGACGGTGTTGACTTTATTAACTGTGATCTTTCAGAGCTTAAAGACATCAGCCTTGACATAAATGCAGATTGCTTTTTCCACCTTGCGTGGAACGGCACTTACGGCGCAGACAGAAACGACAGGGAACAGCAGTTTCTCAATGTTGATTACACGCTTGACGCTGTAAGACTTGCCCACAAGCTCGGTTGCAAAGCTTTTGTCGGAGTCGGCAGTCAGGCAGAATACGGTACTGTACCTTACGGCACTGCGCTTACACCGCAGATTGAGTGCAAACCGCAGAATTATTACGGCAAAGCAAAGCTTGAAGCAAGCAGAAAAGCTGCTGAGTTGTGCGCAGAACTCGGTATTAAATTCAATTGGTGCCGCATTATTTCCGCTTACGGTATCGGCGACAAACCGTATACCATGATTATGCAGACAATCGCAAAGATGAGCCGCGGCGAATCCTGCGACTTTACACCTTGCGATCAGATATGGGATTATATTTATAATGAGGATCTTGGCAGAGCGCTTTACCTTGTTGCCGAAAGCGGCAAAGCAGGCAACACATACGTGCTCGGCAGCGGTAGCCCCGCACCGCTTAAAGAATATATTATCAAGATCTATAATGCTGTCGGTAACAGCAATGCAGCGTGCAACTTCGGCGCTATTGATTACTTTGAGAATCAGGCTATGTACTTATGCGCAGATATATCCGACTTAACTCGCGATACGGGTTTTGTGCCTGAGGTTAAGTTTGATGAAGGCGTACGCCGTACTGTGCAGTGGTATAAAAATAATTGTGAGGAATAAAATGAAAAAAATCGGAATTGTAATTCCTTGTTACAACGAGGAAGAAAATATTGTGCAGATAACCGAGGCAGTTGAGAAAGAGATTAAAAATTCGCTACCCGATTACAATTACGAAATACTGATTATAGACAATTTTTCGACTGATAACACACGAGCGCTCATTCGAAAAATCTGCGCCGGCAACAAAAAGGTCAGGGCAATACTGAACGCCAAAAACTTCGGTCAGTTCAATTCGCCTTATTATGCGCTTTTGCAGTCGAGCGGCGACTGTGTTATCCCGATTTGCGCCGATTTTCAGGATCCTGTGGATATGATTCCGCGCTTCGTTCATGAGTGGGAAAACGGCTACAAAATTGTCTGCGGTATCAAGAGTGCAAGCAAGGAGAATCCGTTTGTCCGCTTTGCGCGCACTTGTTATTACAGGTTAATCAAAAAGATGTCGCCGGTAGAGCAGATTGAGCACTTTACAGGTTTTGCACTTTACGACAGGTCATTTATTGAGGTGCTACGCGGACTTAACGATCCTACTCCTTTCATCCGCGGTATTGTTGCCGAACTCGGCTACAAGCGAAAGGATATTGAGTACACACAGCCAAAGCGTGCTGCCGGCAAAACGCATAATAATTTCTTTACTCTTTACGACGCCGCTATGCTCAGCTTTACCTCTTACACTAAAATCGGGCTTCGCGTTGCCTCTTTCGCCGGCTTCATAGTTGCTATGATAAGCGCGTTAATCGGCATTGTTTATCTTATTATGAAGCTCATCTGGTGGGACAGATTCCCGGGCGGTACCGTTCCGACAGTTATAAGTATAACATTCCTCGGATCGGTGCAGCTTTTCTTCCTCGGTTTCCTCGGAGAGTACATAATGAATATCAACACGCGTGTCATGAACCGACCTCTTGTTATTGAGGAAGAACGTATCAATTTTGAAAGCAGTATGGAGAATATCTATGATAAAACTTCATTATAATAAAATAAGGTGCATAGCGCTGCTTTTGCTCCTGATACCGTCAATTATTTTTATGTTAACATGGGTTAAACCCATTATCGGAATACCTTGTGTTCTGCTTCTCGGCGTTGCATTTTGTGCCGCGTCAATATCGGAGGACAAGGTTATTGAGGTTAAACTCTCAACGCTTTTAGCAGTGGGTGCAGTGATTCTTCTCTGGGCGTTTCTGGCAGGACAGGGCGGTTTCTTCACGCAGAAGAGCGACTATGAATACCGTAATGTTATTTTACGCGACCTGCTGAATTATAAATGGCCCGTGCTTTACGGTAATGGAAACGGCGAGAGTTTGGTTTATTATATCGGCTACTGGCTTTTGCCTGCGCTGATAGGTAAGGTTGCAATGCATTTCGGCGGATTTGTCGCAGGATGGCTTGTTGCAAGAATTGCAATACTTGTATGGACTGTTGTTCTTATTTATGTAACGTTTCTTCTTTTGCTTTTCAACGTGGGTAAGGGCAGGCGCAAGGCGGTATATATTACTCTTGCTATACTGATTCTGTTCAGCGGAATGGACGCGCTCGGCGCAATTTATGTGCCGCATAAATTTTTGTCGCACATTGAATGGTGGGCAGGAAGCTTTCAGTACAGCAGTATGACAACACAGCTTTGCTGGGTGTTTAATCAGGCGGTTCCTGCATGGCTCGCGTGTACAATAGCATTCAGCGAAAAAAATGAAAAGTCGTATGCGTTTATCGGTCTTATGCTGCTGCCGACTTCACCGCTTCCGCTTGTCGGTTTAGCTGTATATATGCTTGCATTTGCCGTTAAAGACTTCCTTGTTTCGATAAAATCAAAGCAGATTTCTGGATTTTTTAAGAATATTATCACAGTGCAGAATATTATTGCACTTGTAACGCTTGTTCCGGTGTTCGGCGCATATTATATGAATAACGCAGTTTCGACCGATGAATCTGCGGGCGGCACGCCGGGTATGGAATTTGCAATTTCAGATGTGTATACAGGTGTGTTCTACATACTGTTTATACTGTTTGAATTCGGTTTTTTGCTTCTGGCGCTCAAGAACAAAAAGAATCGATTTGAGTCGATTTTTATTGCAGTTTCACTTGTGATAATTCCGTTTATCAAAGTCGGTGATTCAATTGATTTTTGTATGCGTGCATCAATTCCTTCGCTGTTCCTTCTGATGATAATGCTTATCAACTACCTTGTGCCGGAGCTCTGCAAAAAGAAAAATCCCGAAGAGGATAAAAGCTCCAAAGAATATCAGAAACGTGCAAAAAAATTGCTGACCGTAATGCTTATCTTTGTCATTGGATGCGGTACGCCTTTGGTGGAGTTTTCTTCATCCGTACGTGAATATATTGAGACAAAAGGTGAATGTGTATCCAAGTACGATTATATGGAAACGCTTGCCGATGTACCACTGAAAAGCAAGATGAACTTTGTCGGCACAGATTCCGATAACTCAGCATTTTACAAATACTTTGCAAAAAAATAAAAAAGCAACTCGGCTGCGGTTTAACCGTAGCCGAGCTTTTTTATACTGATTCTTACTTTTTAAGTTTTGCAACAGTTTGCTTATAAGAAAGTTTGTTAAATTCAGAGAATGCAAGGTACAACAGTATCATAATAATAATTCCGATTTGTATTGCAGCAAAAATGTAACAAGCAATTTTTTCAACAATATTTAAAGAAAAGCCTCGTTTGTAAAATCCTTGCATTGCCGTACTTTCAGTGCTTTGGGTATTGTTGTTTGCAACCTGATCCGAACCGTTTGACGGCGCGTTATTCTGCTGTGCAGTGCTTACAAGTGTAAGTTCACTGCTTTCTGCAGATGTTCCTTTTTGCTGTGCAGAGTTGCTGTCACTCTTGTTGTCATTGCTGTCGTTTTGCTGATTGCTGTCGGATTTACCGTCTGTGCCGTTGTTTCCGTCAGGCATCTGGCGATCGTTCTTTCCGTCCTGCTTGCCGTTTGGCGGAGTCGGCTGACTGTCTGTATCAGGCGGCGTTTGCTGATTGTTGCCATCTTGTTTGCCGTTTCCAAAATCCTGCACCGGGTTTTCGCCCTGATTCTGATTTCCGAAATCGCCGCGCTGTTCAAATTGCGGCATACCGTTCATTTGCGGCATGTGACCTGTTCCGCTTGAAGCATATCTGAACGTTATTGCCGATGTTCCGACAAGTATAACCGCCATACCAATCATAATCAGGTTTTTCATTGACTGTTTCATACAATCACTCCTATAGTTTATTCCTCTTTCGAGGTTGTCATCACTATAAACTATGTTCCTTAAATGAAGATTAAACGTGCAGATCTATTCACTGATTATTATATTGTATATTTTGCGCTTGCAACCGAAATAAAATAGTTTTATAATATATGAGAGGTGATTCTTATGCAACAGGTGCTTACTAAGAAAAAGAAATTCGGCTATGCTTTCGGAATTTTCACCGAATCGCTTGTTTACAATATGTTCTATACATATTATATGACCTTCCTCAATGAAATAGTTGGGATTCAGCCGAAGTACAGCTCAATAATAATTTTCATTTCAATCGCGTGGGACGCTGTTACAGATCCGCTTATAGGTAACTATACCGATCGACCGGGCGTTGACAAACGCAAGGTGATGCGTGTTTCTATTCTTCCGCTTGCCGTGATTTTTGTTATCGCCTGGACAAGCATAGGCGCTGACTTCTCATCGGAACTTGCTAAAATTCTGCTTTACACGTTGCTGTCAATGTGTATCTGGGTTTTCTACACAATGTACTCAATACCGTACTATGCCGTTATTGCAGAGCTCACAGAGGATTACGACGAGCGCACAAGCATACGTTCGCTTTCATCGCTCCTCAATGCTGTTTGCGTGGGCATTGCAAACATTTTACCTGCACTTGTGCCGACTGTTGCAGTAATACTCGGCAAAAAGTACCAGAGCAACTCTTATGCGGTAATAGCTGCGATAATCAGCATTATTGCAATCGTTCTCGGATTTATATGCTGCAAATCGCTCAAGGGTGTGTATACGCCTAAACAGCCTGAAGAGGGCGAAGTTTTTGAAAAAGTCACCGTAGGCTCAACATTCAGAGCATTTGCCGATATACTCAAACTGAAACCTACAAAGTGGTTTTTGATGTTTGTATTTTTCTTCCTCGCTATGAGCTCAATGATACAGTCAAACCTCACATATATGGTTATAGACTGCATCGGTATGAATTACGATACGGGCATTGCATTTGTAATACTATCGCTTGTGATTTCGATGGGAATTACTGTGCCGATTGTTGAAAAGGTGGCGGAGAAAAAGGACAGGCGTTATGCTACAATGCTGTTTTTTACAATAGTATTTTCTCTTGAAATAATGATAAAAATAATCGGACTTGACGCGGAAGTCGGCGGCTTTAAAATTATGTGCATTGTCAGTCCTGCAGTGCTTGGAATAGGGCTCGGCACGTTCTGGACTCTGTTTTATTCAATGGGTTACGATCTTGTTGAACTTAACGAATTCAAAACTGGCGAACGCCGCGAGTCAACAATCACAGCGTTACCTCAGCTTGTGCAGAAGTTCGGCGCGGGATTCGGTATTCTTATGGCTGGATTTATGCTTTCAGCATACGGTTACGATTCATCAAAAGATGTTGCAGGTAACGAATCGCTGTTCACAAAGGTGACCGATCCTGAAGTTATTGAAGGTATGGAGAATATATCCACGATAATACCTGCGGCAATCCTCGGAATTTCAATAATCTGCGTAATTATTTACCCGATGACGAGGACGCGTTTTAATGCGCTTATGAAGCAGCTTGAAAAGAAACGCAAGGGCGAGGAATATACAACAGAAGGATTTGAAAAACTACTGTAAAACTGTATTGCCTCAGGTGAGAAACCGAGGGATTGTCTTACGGTCAGACCGACGTTAAGGCAATAAAATCCCTCCGAGCGCCGCCCACCTCCCTTTACACAAGGGAGGCAATAAGGAGTATTACATATGAAACTTAAACTTGATGAAAACTGGACGAATAAAAACGGCGGAGTACCGCTTGATGACAGCGATGTTGCGCGCTATATTGCAGTGCGCCCGACAGAAGCGCAGATTATGCACAGCAAAAAGCCGTTTTACTGTTTTATCCATTTTGGTATGAACACCGCAACCGGCAGGGAGTGGGGCAACGGTATTGAAACTGTTGACGATTTTACTGTTCCTAAAATTGATACTGCGCAGTGGGCAAAGGCAATTAAAGCTTCAGGCGCAACAGGAATTATTTTTACCTGCAAGCATCATGACGGCTTTTGTATGTGGAATACAGGCACAACTGATTTTAATGTTATGCGTTCGCCTTATGGGCTTGATGTTGCAGCGATGGTTGCAGCCGCCTGCCGTGAAGAAGGGCTTGATTTCGGCGTGTATCTTTCTCCGTGGGATATGCACGAAACAACATACGGCACAGAACGCTATAATGACCTTTTCTGCCGCCAGCTTACGGAGCTGCTCACGCAGTACGGCGAGATTTTTGAAGTTTGGTTTGACGGCGCAAAAGGCTCGCAGGTAAAGGAGTTTGACTACGATTGGGAACGCTATTACAAGCTTGTGCGCACACTTCAGCCAAATGCAAACATTGCAATTTGCGGCCCCGATATCCGCTGGGTAGGCAACGAAGCAGGAGTGGCAAGAGAGAATGAATACAGCGTTGTTCCGAGCTATCTCACTGTAGCGGAAACTGTGCAGAAGCACTCTCAGCAGACTGAGTCAGACGCAGAAAAACTGCAAAAAATCAAATCCTCTGACGAGGATCTCGGTTCGCGTAAAATGCTTAGGAAATACGCTGATTTATCATGGTATCCTGCGGAAGTTGATGTGTCAATCCGCGACGGATGGTTTGCCTCTGACGAAAATGCAAACTCAGTCAAAAGTACAAAAAAACTATTTGATATTTATATGAATTCAGTTGGTAAAAACGCATTTCTTCTGCTCAATGTTCCGCCTACAAGAAAGGGAGTAATCAGTCGCAAGGAAACTAAAACGCTCAAAAAGCTTGGTGAAAAGATTAATGCGATTTACCAAAACCCCGTTCAGGTTAACAATATCGGCGAAATGAAAGACGGCTATACTGAGTTCAGGTTCGCAACGGAAACACGCATTAATTATTGCGTTATCAGCGAGGACATTGCGTATTCGCAGAGGGTTGAGGCGTTTGACCTTTATGTTATCAAGCCAAACGGCAAGTACAAGCGTGTGTGCAAGGGTGGCATTATCGGCTCACGAAGAATTATAAAAATCGGCGCGGACTGCATTGGCGCAGTGTTCGTTGTCCGTCAGTCACGCAGCACCCCGCACATTGAACAAATAGCATTTTACGGTGAATAAACAAAGAAGGGAGGGCATCAGCCCTCCCGATTTTTATACATATATTCCGACGTTCAGCACAAGTCTGTCTTTTTTTGTGCTGCGTAAAACTTCGTGAATAACATACTTTCCGTATCCGCGTACGGACACCGAATCTCCATTCTTCAGCATATGCGAACCGCCTGTGATTAGCTGGTGGTTGACAAAGACCTTATCCTGTGCAAACAGCGTTTTCGCGTCGCTTCTGGACAGGTGATATACCGCACCGATAACCGCGTCTGCCCGTAGTGAAGGCACGATGATTTCCTTGCTTTGCGGCTCTTTATTAACGCATTCCGGCAGAGTATCGGCAACCTTACAGCTTACGGTTGTGTGTTTAATCCTTGTCAGATTATCGCATATGTACTCGCTTATCGACTCGAGGCAGAACAGATAACCGACATTTTCACCCACAATAATATCACCGAGCGTGTTCCTGTTTATGCCGAGGTTCATCAGTGAGCCGAGGAAGTCGCGGTGCGTGAGCTTGTCCGCAAACTTCTGCTGCAGCGGCGCAATCTCAATGCACAAAATCGGAAAGTCGCCGTCTGTAATTTCATTGCCAAATCCGGCAATGCATCTCTCTGCACCCTCATATCCGCCAAACATTTTATACGTTGACGGTAGTTTAAGCTTTTGCAACACGCTTGCTTCCTCAAGGGTCAGGAAGTCCGAAAACGTGTTGTAATTACGCTCATAGGAACGCCTCGCAAGGTCGTCAAGCCTGCTTTTCAGTAATTCTTCACTGTTCATCGCCAATCTCCAAAACCGTCAAATCGTCGCCCTCAACGCGAAATTTTACTTCTCTGTGTGCAAAACTGAATCCGTATATTCTGTCCTCGTCATTCTGATAAGCAGGACGCGGGTCGTTTTGCAAAACGGTTTCAAGCACCTGCCACTTATCGCCGATTTTATTAATTATTACATCATCGGCGTTTACATTAAGCTTGTTAAACTCAGTACTGTCAGTAAATCCACCGAGCGCTTCGGGGTGTGAATCACAGTAAGGTATATACGGCTTTATATCGTAAATCGGCGTGCCGTTCATCAGGTCGGCGCCGCTTACAGTTATATTTCCGTTTTCAATCTTCTCAATCTTAACGCATGATAAACCGAGGTTGTTCGGTCTGAAAGGGGAACGAGTTGCAAAAACGCCCATTCTGACATTTCCGCCGAGTCTCGGCGGACGAACAGTGAGCGAATGGTTATCTTTCATATTCTCGCTGAATCCCCATATAAGCCACAAGTGCGAAAAATCTTCAATTCCGCGAATCGCGATTTCATCTTTATATTCGTTTTCAAACACAATTTCGCTTATAATATCTGCAAGTCCGCTCTGACGCGGTATTCCGAATTTGCCCGTGAAGTCATTTTTTATCGTTGCAATAGGCTTTATTTCCATAAAAAATTGCCCTTTTTATTAGATTTTATACATATTATAGCATATATTTTGTGAAATTTAAAAAAAAATATTGAAATTGCATTTGTTTTAATGTATTATATAGAAGTAATATTTTGTAGAAAACTTTGTAAGGAGAAATACTTATGGCAAAGGTAAAACAAAAATCAGCACTTTCAACGATTAATAAAATTCTGTTTATAGTTTTTATCGTTGTGCTCGTAGGAACAGTTCTTTATGTTGCTCTTTCAGCGCCGAAAGTTGCACAGGAAGAGAAAAAAGAATTCGTTGACGAGGTTAAAATTGAGGAATTTAAAGCCGGTACATACGGCGGTATAGAATTCAAATCTGTAGAGGATGTTGCAAAGTATTATGTTGAATGCTTTAACTATAACAAAACTCTCACTGCAGATTACACCGAAAACGGAGAGGCTAAAAAGTATTATAAACTCCTTGGTGATGAAACACTCGAAGTTCAGAATCTTCTCGTAGAAGGTAAGGCAAACGCTACTATCGACAAGCTTGTACCCAGTGTACTCGGCGGTCTGTTCAAAGGTGCTCCCAAGGGACTTCCTCCGGCAGCAAACCGTGATCCGCAGTACGACGATCGTGAAGATGGGCCGAACGGTTCTAAGATTTCACAGCGCGAATCACATCTCACGGCTGATGATATTCTTGCATGCAATGTTGTTGATAATAAGGACGGCACAATCAGCATTACAATTCAGCCTAAGGCAAAGCTCCTTTCTATGGCTGACCAGGATCCTCAGGGTCGTTTCTTCAACGTACTCGGCGATATCAGCGGTACGGTTGAATCAATCAGTATTCTTTCCTTCTCAGAAGGTACTATTGATGAGAACTTTGTAGTTAACTATGCAGGCGGTTCAGGTACTGTTAAGATTAACACAAAGACTAAGGAAATCGTTGAAGCTGACTATGAGATGGACGTACATATCGATGTACAGCACGCAAACGTTGCAGTTCTTAAGAATAAGAGCGCATCAATGGACATCGTTTACAAGAATCACTTCCCGGCTTCTGCAGAATTCCTTAAGGAATCAAGAAACGTAGTTAAGAAATAATTTAGTTTAAACATTTAGAGGGGAGGGCTACGCGCCCTCCCGTTTTTTCAACTATGAAAACAAAAATCGACCTTACAAACAAATATATAATATGGCTTATTGCCGCCTTTTGTTGCCTGTTGTGGGGCTCTGCGTTTCCTGCAATCCGCTATGGGTATACAGTGCTTGATATCTCAAATACAGATACATTTTCGATAATTCTGTTTGCGGGGATAAGGTTTTTTGGCGCCGGTGTGCTGACGCTTATAATTTTCTCTTTAATCAGCAAAAAACCGCTGTTACCTGCAAAACAGGATTTGCCCCATATTGGCGTACTGTCCGTGTTTCAGACAATTCTGCAGTACCTGTTTTTCTACCTCGGGCTTGCATTTACAACAGGCAGCCGGGCGTCAATTGTCAACTCAACAAGCGTGTTCTTTGCGCTGCTGATTGCCGCATTGCTGTTTAAGCAGGAAAAGCTTACCGCTGCAAAAATCATCGGCTGCGTTATCGGTTTTGCCGGAGTAATACTCGTCAGCCTTGACGCATTTCAAAGCGGCGGCTCACTTGCAGGCGAGGGATTTATTCTGCTGTCATCGGTATCGTATGCGTTCTCATCTGTGTTTATGAAAAAATACAGCAGTCAGGCAGATCCTGCTATGCTTTCGGGCTGTCAGTTTATGCTCGGCGGCGCTGTTATGATTGTTGTGGGACTTCTTGCAGGCGGTAAGATTGACAGGTTTAATGTTAGTGGGATAATTATAACCGTTTATCTTATGCTTGTATCTGCGCTTGCGTATTCGATGTGGAGCATACTCATCAAGCATAATAATGTGTCTCGCATTGCTGTGTGCGGTTTTATGACGCCGATTTTCGGATTTGTGCTGTCTCTTATCTTTGACAACTCGTCCTCAGCATCTGGCTTGCTTGCTATACCGGCACTCGTACTTGCGGTAATCGGTATCATAATTGTAAATAAACAAAATCAAAAGTAAAAAAATCTTGCTTTTATATAATTAATATAGTATAATACTTTACGAAAAGAGTGCTTTTGCGTCTTTTGCGTAGCGTATGGGCCCTGTGCGACGGGATGCTACGAACCTTGTCAGGCGGGGAACCGAGCAGCAATAAGTGGATTATTCTGTGTGCCTCAGACAAGTCTGTACGCTATGCAAAGGGCGTAAAGGCTCTTTTTGCAAAATGAAGGAGGATAATTATGTATCAGGTTTTATACAGAAAATACAGACCGAAGGTGTTTAGCGATGTCTACGGTCAGGATCATATTACCTCCACGCTTAAGAACGAGATTAAAAACGGCAGAGTTTCTCACGCGTATCTGTTCACAGGCTCGCGCGGAACGGGTAAGACTACCTGTGCAAAGATTCTTGCAAAGGCTGTCAATTGCGAAAACTGTATTGAAGGTGAGCCCTGCAATGAGTGCGATATCTGCAAAGGACTCGACAGCGGCGCAATTTACGACGTAGTTGAGATTGACGCGGCTTCAAACAACGGCGTTGACAATATCCGTAATCTGCGCGATGAGGCAAACTATACGCCGACAAAGGGCAAGTACCGCGTATATATCATTGACGAGGTGCATATGCTCTCAACAGGCGCTTTCAACGCTCTGTTGAAAACGCTTGAAGAGCCGCCGGCACACGTTATATTTATACTTGCAACTACAGAAGTTCACAAGCTTCCTGCTACTATTTTGTCAAGATGTCAGCGCTTTGATTTTAAGCGTATTCAGCCGGAAACTATGGCTGTAAGGCTTAATCATGTTGCCAAGCTTGAGGGACTTGATCTTGACAGCGACGCAGCAATTCTTATTGCACGCATTGCTGACGGCGCACTTCGTGACGGACTTTCAATCCTCGACCAGTGCGCAGGCAGAAGCAAAAAAATCACGAGCACGCTTGTCAGCGAGGTTGCAGGTCTTGCAGGCAAAGAGGCGATGTTTACCCTTGCCGACTGCATAGCAAAAAAGGACTCTAATGCCGCGCTTTCAGAGATCTCAGCACTATATCAGAACAGCTTTGATATGGAACGCTTGTGTGCCGAGATGATTCAGCATTTCAGGAATTATCTTATTGTCAAGACTGTCCGCAAGAGCAGGGAACTTATCATCTGCACAGATGATGAATACAATAATATCCTTGAATCTGCAAAGAACTTTACAGTAGAAAATGTGCTTTTTGCACTTGATTTATTCCAGAATACGCTCGTTACCATCAAGGGCGGCGCAACTGCAAGAATTGAGGTTGAGATGGCATTTATCAAGCTCTGCGAACCGAAACTTGATGAGTCGCAGCAGTCGCTTGTTTCACGTATATCAGACCTTGAGCGCGCTGTTAAAAACGGTGTAAAAATTCAGGCATTGCCTGAGCCTGTTATGAAGGAAATGCCGGAGCCTGAGCCACAGCCTGCGCCTGAAATCAGGGAAGAACCTCCACAGATTCAGGTTGAAGCAGATCCTGAGCCGGAACCGATTATTGATCCGTTACCTGAACCGGAGCCGTCGGCCGAGGAGCAACCTGAGCCTAAGCAGGAGGAACCTGCCGAACAAGTTCAGTCAATTGAAACAGAATCTGAATTTATGCAGTGGGGAGAATTCCTCGATGTTATTCACCGCGATGATATCCCGCTGTTCGGCATACTCAACGGCTCTCGTGCTGTAATTGTCGGCGACAAATTTATGATCGACGCCAAGAATGAAGCTGTGCGCACATTTATTAAAATCCCGAGCCACGCACGTGCTATAAAGAAGGCGGTTTATGAGGTCACAGGCAAGCAGTACCGAATCGGCTTGCGTAAGTTAAAGAATACCGATGAGGTTAAGCAACGCGATCCGCTTGAGGACTTAATTGCCAAAGCTTCATCAGGCAATATTAATTTTGAATTAAAATAACAAGGAGAATATTATGAAAGCAAGAATTCCGAAGGGAATGGGCGGCGGCCCGCAGAATATGCAGCAGATGCTCAAGCAGGCACAGAAGATGCAGGAGCAGATTGAAGCAAAGCAGGAAGAACTTAAGGAAAAGGAATACGTTGTGTCCTCAGGCGGCGGAATGGTTGAAGTAACCATCACCGGTGCACACGAGGTTAAGGCAATCGGCATCAACCCCGAGGTTGTTGACCCTGAGGATGTAGAGATGCTCGAGGATATGCTCGTTGCTGCTCTCAACGAGGCTAACCGCCAGATTGACGAGGAAGCTGAGCGCGAAATGGACGCTGCAACCGGCGGACTGAATATTCCCGGGCTGTAATAACCGAACGCATTAGCGTTCGATTTCATCTGGCGGCTATTGCCGTCAGATTTCATCAAATGCTTTACATTTGATTTCATCGTGCTTTCACGATTTCATTAAGAGGATAAAGATGAAAGAAAATAAATTAGCAGAATTATCTTTAGATTTTGCAGTAAAGGTCCTTGATAATATCGATGATATTAAGGGTCATTACGCTTTGAAGAATCAATTAGAACGTAGCGCTACATCAATTGGGGCAAATATCAGAGAAGCTAATTATGCTCACAGCAGAGCTGATTTTATTTCAAAGCTTCATATTGCCCTGAAAGAATGCTATGAAACGGAATACTGGCTTGAATTGCTTGAAAGAGCAAATATCTTAAGTGTTGGATTTGTTAATGAATTGCAGCACGATTGCGGTACAATTCGCAGAATCTTAATTACATCAATAAATACAACAAAATCGAATGATAACAATTAAATCTGCCTTCGGCAGATGAAATCGGCTTACGCCGATGAAATCACTTCGTGATGAAATCTGCTACGCAGATAATGGTAAAACTATGCACAATTTAGCACCACTGCAAAACTTAATAGATGAGTTTGAGCGTATGCAGGGCATCGGTCACAAGACGGCGCAGCGAATGGCATTTTACGTGCTCGGTATGTCTGATGACGAGGCAAATCGCTTTGCAAAAGCGATTACTGACGCACATACTAAAATCAAGCAGTGCAAGGTCTGCTGCGACCTCGCTGACGATGAGCTCTGCCCCGTGTGCAAGGATGCCGCGAGGGACAAGAGCGTTATCTGCGTTGTTGAGGATCCGCGCGATGTTGTGGCAATTGAGCGCACGCACGAGTACAACGGTACTTATCACGTGCTGCACGGCGCGATTTCACCGATGGATAACATCGGTCCCGACCAGATTCGCATTAAGGAGCTGATTGCACGCCTCGGCGACGGCACGGTTGAGGAGGTTATTATGGCGACTAACCCGACTGTTGAGGGTGAGGCAACGGCTATGTATATCTCGCGCCTGCTCAGACCTATGGGCATTACGGTCAGCCGTCTTGCTTACGGCGTGCCTGTCGGCGCAGACCTTGAGTATGCTGACGAAGTAACTCTTACGCGCGCAATTGAAGGCAGAAGCCTTATTTAACGGGGTGATTTAATGCCTGACGAAATCAAAACAATTGCAAAAAATAAAAAAGCCTATCACGACTATTTTGTGCTTGAAAAGTACGAAGCCGGCATAGAGCTTTGCGGCACGGAGATTAAATCAATCCGCGCCGGCAGAGTTAACCTTAAGGATTCCTTCTGCTCTGTTGACGACGGAGAGATGTTTGCTGTCGGTATGCACATATCGCCTTACGAGCAGGGCAACCGTTTTAACCGTGACCCGATGCGTAAAAAGAAGCTGCTGCTTCACAAAAGAGAAATTATGAAGCTCTTTGGCGAATCACAGCAGCAGGGCTTGTCAATAATACCCTTGGAGCTGTATCTGAAAAACGGCAGAGCGAAGCTCGAAATAGGACTTTGCAAGGGTAAAAAGCTCTATGACAAGCGTGCCGACGCTGCCAAAAAAGCAGCTAACCGCACAATGGAGCGCGAGTTCAAGGAACGCTACTAACTTTAACTCGGAATTATACAAACCACAAAGCTGCGATAGCTGCATACCGAGCAAAAAACAGCGATAGCGAAATTTTGCTCGGAGGATGAGTCGTGATGAAG
>CAYZPT010000039.1:0-15056 GCA_964480285.1 uncultured Bacteroides sp. | reverse complement strand
TACAGTGTTTTTGTAAACGGACGCAAAAACGCCCGTC
Organism: uncultured Bacteroides sp.; assembly: GCA_964480285.1. Lineage (GTDB taxonomy): Bacteria > Bacillota > Clostridia > Oscillospirales > Acutalibacteraceae > Eubacterium_R. The sequence goes on along the minus strand of CAYZPT010000039.1, from coordinate 15,019 downwards.
GGCACCTGAAGTGCCGATAGCGTTAATAATACAGTTATTAATATGGATACCAGACGTTTCATTTTATTTCCCTTAGTTCAACACGGAGCGCCGAGGTCGTCGCCCCGGAATGCTCTGACGGATTAATACTTTGTAGCTGCGAATTTATCTATATATTTATAGAGTTTCTTCATATCCTCCCAGCGCAGGTAACCGCTCTTTGCACCGAGAACAGTGACAACATATGTCTTGCCCTTATGTACATAAATGCCGCTGAAGCAACTGCCGGCACCCGTTGTATAGCCTGTTTTGCCGCCCTTGTGCTTAGCTGAATAATCCTTGAGCGAATCTGTGGTGTAGACAGTTTTGCTTTCTTTAAATCGTTCGGTTTTAAAGGAATACTTGCTCCTTGCAATAACCTTGCGGAAAGTCGACTGTGTGGAATATACATTCCCCATAATCAGCGATACATCGTATGCCGTTGAATAATGGTTCTTCCTGTCAAGTCCGTGAGGAGTTACAAAGTGCGTATCTTCAAGACCGAGTTCCTTTGCTTTTTTGTTCATCTGCTTGGCAAAGTTTGAAACAGTGCCGCTGACACCCTCCGCAATAGCTGTTGCAGCGTCGTTTGATGACGGCAGCATCAGCGCGTAAAGCAGCGATCTGAACGTGTAAACGTCACCCGGTGTCATACCGAGGTTGCCGTAAGAAGTATATGCAGCGTTTTCGGAAATCTTGGTGGTATCGTGATATTTTCCGCTTTCAAGCAGAATCGTTGCGGTCATAATCTTTGTTGTACTTGCATGCTTGCGGCGCAGTTTCATCTGCTTTCCGTATATTACCTGCCGATCATCAATACACCAGATGCACGCGCTGCCGGACGACATCTTTTGCACAACAATGTTGGTTGAAGTAACAGTGACGTGCTTCGTTGCCTTTGTTGCATTTTTATTGCCGTCAACGACGATACGCCAATAGCCTGTGCGGCGATAACGGTACTTTTTGGGGAATACAATCTTTAGCTTTGCCCTGCTTACATTCTTTGTTTTGTATACCTTGATCGTTCTGTATTTTTTTGCAGTGCTGTTGTAAAGCTGCAGGCGCACTGTTCTGCCACCGCTTGCAGGAGTAATTGTAACTTCGCGTGAAAGCTCCTTCTGATACGTAGCAGTAATTTTATATGCAATGCCGGTAATCGAGGTTTTATCCTTCGATATCTCCATCGCAAACAGATTCTGCCCCGTAAAGATGGAGAACATTACAATAAAAACTATTATTTTTGTAACTGTTTTTCTCATGCTTTAAAATCCTCTGCAGTTAACTGTTGGGTTTTTGTGCGTTTTTTATCGGTATAGATTTGCGGATACCATTTTGCGGCAAGTGTGTACGGGTTTTTCTGCTTGTGCTTATCGTACCACGCCTGAGTCTGCCTGATTCTTCTGTTTTGTTTTGTTTTTTTGATCTTGTTAAATGAATCCTTGCCGTCAACGCGCTTGCACAGAAGTACAAAACGCGAGTCCGGCTGTTTGTCAGTCGGCATATTTACCGAAAGATAATATCCGCTGTAATCGGTTTTTACGTCGGTGAGATACAGTGAGCGCGTACCGACACGGTCGATATACGACTTAAAGCTGCGCTCTGTAAGATTGCCCCATGAATTGTACGGGAACACATAGCCGTTGTCGTTATCGGGATTTGTGTTTGCATAGTAAGCGGCAATCACCTGATATTCTTCATCCTCAAACAGCGTTTTAAACACAATGCGCTGACTTGCTGAAGTATATGCTTTTGCAGTGGAATAATACTCTTCAAGCTCGGAACTGTCAAGCGCAACCGAGCGAAGGTGCTGATCTTCAAGCACCGTACTGCCAAACTCCATAACGCCTGCGCCGTTCTTCGCAGAGCCGCCGACAGATATCTCTTTATCTAAATCGTCAAACACCAGAGCGCCCGCCGCTTTTCTGTCCATTCCGTACGCGTCGCAGAATTCCTTGCGTATGCCTTCGGGATAATCCACGCCGTACTTCTGAATATACGGTTTAAGATATGCAACCTTTGAGTAATCGTAAATCTTTATTCCGCCGAATATAACGCCTGCAATCACTGCAACTGCAATCAGCACATATGCAAGTTTTTTAGTAAATACCTTGCCAAAAGCTTTCTTGACTGCGGGCAGCAGACGTGTTTTGAAGTTAGCCTTAATAACATCTGTGTTGACATTGACTTTGGGCATTTTTATCTGCTTTTTTTCTGCCTTTTCTTTTTTTGGCTTTGCTGGTTTCGGAGCCTTTTTCGGCTTAGGTGATTTTTTCTTTTCAGGCTCGGGCGGCTTGCTGTGCAACATCTCCGCGCGCATCTGCTCCTTTGTTTTGGGTGGCTCAAGCGGTTCAAAGGCGTCGTTTTGTACAGGCTCCTGCTTAGCATCCTGCGATACTTCTGCATTAGCCTGCTGCTCTTCTCTTACGCGTTCTAATATTTTTTCGAGCTCATCAAAATCAAAATTGTCAGCCATAATTCTCCTAAAAGTGATGGATTTTTGTGTCGGGTGGTTAGTAAGTTGCAGGTTCTGCCCGCACCTGCTCTAACGACTTACAACTAACGACTAAAAGCTATTTTATTACCGTTTTCCTCGCTCCGTCTACCGCTCTTTTAATCAGCGCTTCGCTGTCGAGTGCGGACTCCGCTTCAATTACTGCGTCAAGCTGCGGGCGTGTTTTCGGGTGCTTAGGTGTGAACACCGTACAGCAGTCCTCATACGGTAAAATCGAGGTGTCGAAGGTGTCAATCTTGCGTGAAATGCGGATAATCTCGTCCTTGTCCATACCGATGCAAGGGCGGAAAACAGGCATCTCGCACGCCGCGTCTGTGCAGCCGAGCGCATAGATTGTCTGGCTCGCAACCTGACCCACGCTCTCGCCCGTGATGAGCGCAGAGCAGTTCTGGTGCTTTGCAATAATTTCGCTCACCTTCATCATATATCTTCTCATAATGATAGTGAAATATTCCTCGGGGCAGTCCTTGCGGATCTGCTCCTGAATCTCCGTAAACGGCACAACGTAGGTTGTGACAGGTCCGCTGTACCTCGCCACACGGTGAAGAAGTTCCATAACTTTTTCTTCCGCAAGCTCGGTAGTATAAGGCGGTGAAGCAAAGTGAACTGCCACAAGCTCAACGCCGCGCTTTGCCATCATATATGCCGCAACGGGCGAATCGATTCCGCCGCTGATGAGCACAGCCGCCCTGCCGCTTGTGCTGACGGGCATACCGCCGGCACCTTTGATGTTGTTACCGCGGATAAAGGCGTAGTTGTCGCGGATTTCAACAGTGACAGTAACCTCGGGATTGTGCACGTCAACTTTAAGATGGTTGAACTTTGACAGCAGATAGCCGCCGAGTTCGCGTGCAATTTCGGGCGATTTGAGCGGAAAGCGCTTGTCGCTGCGCTTTGCTTCAACCTTAAAGGTTTTCGCGAGTGAAAGCTCGTCCTCAAGATATTCGCTGCTCGTCGCCTTAATCTTGTCCATATCCTTTTCGGCAACTGCGGCACGCGACAGCGCGGCAATGCCGAAAACGCGCTTTAAGCGGTCAACCGCGTCGTCAAGGTCAGTGCTGTCGTCAACAGGCTTAACCATAATAGTCGACTGGCTTTTGGTAAAAGTGAACTCGCCGAGGTCGCGCAGTGACTTTTTCATATTCTTAATGAGTATGTCCTCAAAGGTGTTGCGGTTAAGCCCCTTGAGCACAAGCTCGCCGTTTTTGATTAAAACAATTTCATTCATATCTATATCCTTTTAATTCGGAATTCCGAATTAGTTTTTATAATCATTTACCGTTTCTCTTATCGCGTTAATGAGCGCGTCCACGTCGTCCTTCGTTGTATTGCGTGAAAACGACACGCGCACTGAGCGTTCAATCATCTTATCGGGTAGCTTCATCGCCGTTAAAACATGGCTCTTTTTGCCCTTTGCGCACGCCGAACCGTTACTGATGCAGATACCGTACTTTGATGACAGATGCTGAACCACAGTCTGGCTCGTCATAAAAACGGGTACATAAAAGTTGATTATATAGTCGCTCGCGTTGTCGGGCGAGTTGATTGCAACGCCCTCGATTTCGAGCAGTTTTTGCCTTGCATACGCATTAATCTCCGCCATATGTGCGGCAGTTTTGTCAAGGTCTGATGCAAGCTCGCACGCCTTGCCGAAACCTGCGATAAGCGGAATCGCCTCTGTGCCGGGGCGAAGCTTTTTCTCCTGCTCACCGCCGAACTGCTGCGGCAGAATACGCACGCCCTTTTTAACGTAAAGCGCGCCGACACCCTTTGCGCCGTGGATTTTATGCGCCGTTACGCTGACCAAATCCGCGCCGAGCTTTGACGGGCGCACGGGAATTTTGCCGAACGCCTGCACGCAGTCGATATGCACAAGCGCGGGTGCGCCTGCACGCTGAACTGCCTTACGGATAAACTCAACGGGCAGCACCGAGCCGACCTCGTTGTTGACGTACATCATCGACACAAGGATTGTGTCAGCGGTCACCGCCTCGGCAATCTGCGCCTTGGTGATGTTGCCCTCTCTGTCGGGCATAAGGCGGATAACCTCAAATCCCTGCTTTTCAAGCTCGTCGATTGTCTGGAGCACACTTTCGTGCTCAATTGCGGTGGTAACGATTCGCTTGCCACAGCGTCTGAGCGCACCGACTGCACCGAGAATTGCAAGGTTGTTAGACTCCGTACCGCCCGAGGTGAAACAGATTTCCTCACTCTCGCAGCCGAGAAGCTTTGCCACGCTTGCACGCGCCTCGCGCAGCTTGGCGTTCGCGTCAAGCCCTGCCTTATGAAAGCTCGACGGATTGCCGAAGTTCACCGTGAGCATATTGTAAATTTCGTCTGCAACCGCCCTGTCGGGTATCGTGGTTGCGCTGTTATCTAAATATATCATAGTAAACAATTGAAAATGGAGAATGGAGAATGGAGAATTTCGGGTGCTGCGCACAGCTATTATTATCAGGTGAGGGCGGAGCCCTCCATAAATTCTCAATTCTCAACTCTCAATTCTACATTCCTAAAACCTTAAGTTTTAATGCTGCTGCGACGGTTTTTGCGTCCTTGATTTCGCCGGACATAATGCGTGCAATCAGATCATCAAACGGCATTTTTACTATCTGCAGGAATTCATCGTCGTCAAGATCCTGCTCCTCAAAATGCAATCCCGTTGCACCGTAAAGTCGGATAATCTCGTTTGTATAGCCCGGAGTCGGATACAGCTCGCCGAGTGAGAAGTAATTATCGGCAACTGCGCCGCACTCCTCTTTAAACTCGCGAACGCCCGCTTCAAACGGATCCTCGCCTTTTTCGAGCTTTCCGGCAGGAATTTCAAAAATAACTTCCTTATACGGATAGCGGAACTGTCGAACAAGCACAACCTCATTGTCGTCGGTAAGGCCGATAACCGCCACGCCGCCCGGGTGATCAACGCACTCGCGCAATGCCTGTGAACCGTTGCACAGCGTGACCTCGTCGTGATGCACGGTGATAATCTTACCGCTGAAAATACCGTTGACGCGGTCCGTCTGCTCATATAAATCAAGCGCAACAGCCTCAACGTCCTGCGGATTGTCGAGTATAAAATCAGCGCCGCTTTCAATAAGTTCAAACTTTGTGCCGTAGCCCCAGGTCACACCGATTGAGCGCAGTCCGTTTTCCTTTGCGCCATCGATATCGTACTGCGTATCGCCAACCATAATTGTGTTTTGTACATCTGTGCCGAGCGATTCAACACAGCGGGCAATAATGCTCGGCTTCGGCTCGCAGTCAGCCTGGAAGGTTACGCCGCAAACGCTGTCAAACATATCAGTGATATTAAAGTGCTTAAGTAACTTTTCAATAAACTCCTGCGGTTTAGATGACGCGATTCCGAGTTTGAAGCCGTCGTTTTTCAGCGCTTTCAGCATATCGTGAACATCGTCATAAAGGTGACTTTCAAACAGTCCTGTTTCGCGGTAACGCTCGCGGAACTTTTTAACAAGCTCGTCTGCCTCCTGCGGAGTTTTGTCAAATTTTTCCTGAAACGTCACGAGCAGCGGAGGGCCGATAAAATAGTCGAGCTCCTCCCACTCCGGTGATTCAATTCCAAAGGAATCAAGCGCAAAGCGGGCGCTTTTTTTGATACCCTCGCCTGTATTGCATATAGTTCCGTCGAAGTCAAAAATCAGAGCTTTTGTCATTTTCAACCACCTTCCGAAAATTGCTGGCAAATATTATACCATATATTTAATATATAATCAAGTTTTTATAAATGCTTGATACTTATAAATATTTATGCTATTATATAAGATAGGATATTATTATCACAGAGGTGATTATATGCTTTTGGCTATTGATGTCGGCAACACCAACATTGTGCTTGGTGTGCTTGACGGAGACCGAATTTTACATAAAGGCAGGTTGCACACAAACATCAAGGCAACCACCGACGAATACGCAATCAAGCTGCAAGCATTCCTTGAACTGCACGGAGTGCTCGGCAAAATCGACGGCGCAATCATCGCAAGCGTTGTGCCGCCGCTGATAAGACCGATTAAAAAGGCGATTAAATTTGTAACCGACCAGAACGCGCTTGTAGTCGGACCGGGAATAAAAACAGGGCTCTCAATCAAGATTGACGACCCGTCGCAACTCGGCGCGGATATGGTTGTGGGCGCAGTTGCAGCAAAGGAAAAGTACCCCTGCCCCATCATTATTTTCGACCTCGGCACAGCGACTACCGGCTCGGTAATCGACAAGGACGGCAACTTCATCGGAGCGGTGATTACGGCAGGCGTTAAAACCTCGCTGACATCGCTTGCAAGCGGAACGGCGCTCCTGCCGCTGATTGAAATTTCCGCACCGAAAAAGGTAATCGGCACAAACTCAATTGACAGTATGCGCTCGGGCGCGGTAATCGGCACAGCCGCTATGATTGACGGGTTTATTGACAGATTTGAAGAGGAACTCGGCGACAAGGCAACGGTGATTATCACAGGCGGGCTCGGCACGCAGGTTATCAAAAACTGTACGCACAACATTGTGCTAAGCCAGAACCTGCTGCTTGACGGATTAAGGATTATTTACGATAAAAACAAATAAGTTTTGAGCTTTATGTTTAATTAAAAGCAATTTCTGTAGGGGTCGGCGCCCTCGACGACCCGCGGCGCGATGAGAGCATCGCGCCCTACATTGCCACCTTCCTTTACACAAGGGAGGCTAATGAGGTTAATTGATTATATAGGAGTAAAACAATGAAAAAAATCTTGTCATTATCATTAAGCGTTATACTTGCGCTGACGACTCTGTTCAGCGTTGGTTTCAGTGCGTTTGCTGACGGCTCGGGCAACTGCGGCACCAACGGCAACAATGTTACATGGACGCTGTCCGGCGACACGCTGACAATAAACAAAGGCACGTCCGGAGAAGCGCGTATGATTGACTTCGTCAACAACGGCGCTGCTCGTCCCGGCTGGTACGACAGCCGCACACAAATCAAAAAGGTTGTGTTTGAGGAGGGCGTTGTCAACATCGGCGCTTATGCTTTTGACGGCTGCTCAAATCTTACCGAGGTTGACTTCGGCAGCATTGACACAATCGGCAACCACGCATTTCTTAACTGCACCGCGCTGCCAAGCGTTAACCTGCCGGGCTCGTTTAACTGGATGTATTCGGCAGTATTTGAGGGCTGTACAGCGCTCAAGAGCGCATACCTCGGCGAGCGCTGGTGGACAGAGGGCATAGTACCTGACTACTTCTTTAACGGTTGTTCATCGCTGCGCGTTCTCAGAATGGGAAGCAAGTTCACAGGCTTCGGCACAAACGCGCTGAACGGCTGCACCTCGCTCAAGGTTATCATCACCGACAACACAAGCATTTCCGTTGACGGTGTCATAAGAGCGTCTACAAGCGTGCTCGGCGGCGAGTGCTCGGAAAACACATATTCAAACAAAAAACTCACCTACAGCTACGATATGTTCAACTTCTCGCTGAGCTTTACAGGCTCGGGCGATATGGTTGACGACCCGCCGTGGGGAGCTATTGCATCTATTATTGACACAGTTTCATTTGCGGGAACAGACGCAAAAACCTCTGTTTCGACCACTGCGTTTAAACAATATGCAAACCTGACAAGCGTTGACTTCACCAACGTTTACGCTATCGGCTGGGGCGCTTTCAGCGATAACACAAAGCTTGGCAGCGTCAGGTTTGACGATGAGCTTGTGGAAATCTGGGACTGGGCATTCTCCGGCTGTACGAGCATTGACACCGTTCAGTTCGGCAACGGCAGCGATGATTTGCACATCCGCAATCACGCGTTCAACAACTGCACAGGCACGACCTACTGGCTCAACCTGCCTGCTAATACTAAGTACGTTGACGAGTACGCATTCTGGGGCACGAACTTCAACTACGTTCACATTTACAATGCAAATGTTGTTTTCGGCGATGATGCTTTCGGCAACGGCAAAGGCGGCTATGCAAGATTCTTCAGCCTTGCGAATACGCACACCAGCACATACGATTACGTTGAAAGATATAAGAAATCAAAGGCTTACGACTGGCATTACTACTGCGACGGCGACAACACGCACGTTTACACGACCGCAACATTTGCGCCGACCTGCACAGAGCAGGGCTACGACCGATACGGCTGTATTTACTGCGAAGCTGATGAGTACAAATCAAACTTTGTTGACGCGCTCGGTCACAACTACAAGTACAGCGGTACGGAAAATGGCAACTATATTTACGAGTGTCTGCGATGCGGCAACACCGATTATCAGCTTTCTGCATACGAGCCTATGTTCTATTTTAAGAAAGCGCTTTCAACATCTGATATTGACAATGCATACCATCAGCCTAACTACGACGGCAGGGTTGACGTCAACGGCGACGGCTTTATCAACGGTCGCGACTGGGCAATAATCACAAACAACATCAACAATATCGACACAACCGGTAAGGCTACCGTTATTGATAAAAACTCCCGTTTCCAGACTATTGAAGGCTGGGGCGCTTCAGGTGCATGGTGGGCACCCGAGGTCGGCACGTGGGAGAATACTGACGACATAGTTAAACTTCTCTACTCATCAACTGACGGCATCGGCCTTAATATCTACCGCTACAACCTCGGCGCAGGCTCGCTCAACGACAGCTCGCTGTACAACGCCGGCACAAGAACAGACTGCTTCCTCAAGTCCGACGGTACATACGACTGGACTGCCGACGCAGGCGCAAGGAATACGCTTTACTGGGCAAATCAGTTCTGCCCGAATGTTAAGGTTGAGATGTTCTCTAACTCCGCGCCTGTTTCAATGACTAAAAACGGCAGAGCGTACGGCAGCCCGACTGCTGAGGGCGAGGACGCACAGTGCAACCTTGACAGCAGCAAGTATTCCGCATTTGCAGATTACGTTGTAAAGAGCGCCGAGCACTTTATCGACGAGGGCTACAACGTTACCGAGGTATCGCCTATTAACGAGCCCGAGTGGGGCTGGACAGGCTGGTATAACGGCGACGGCTCTATCTCCTGCGGTCAGGAAGGCTGCCACTTTGAGCCAAGCGAAGCACGCGATTTCTACGACGATGCAATGGTGCCTGCTCTTAAGGCAAGCAGCAAACTCAACGGCAAGGTTGAGCTTGCAGTATGGGAATGTGCTCAGCTCAATCACGGCTGGTGGTGGAGCAACGACTACAACGGCGGTTTCCTTAACACCAACTTCTCATCAAAGAGGAGCAAGGATTGGCTCGGCAGAAGTAACGATGATGACTGGCAGGCGTGGAACTCGAATATACGCAGTTACGTCAACACGCTCGACACTCATTCATACTGGGCAAGCGCAGCCGACAGAAACTCTGTTATGTCTCAGCTTGACAACGATTATTACAGAACTATTCAGAAAATCAAATGCTCCGAATACTGCCAGATGTACAACGACGGCAACTCGGGCGTTGTAGGTCACACGCAGGCGGCAGGCGGCTCAACTAACGGTATGGGCATCGACTACGGTCTTGCGATGGCTGACATTATCTACCAGGATATGACAATTCTCAACGCGGTTGAGTGGGATTGGTGGACTGCATGCGGCAAGGGCGTTTACACCGATAGCCTTGTCTACGTTGACGCAAACGACCACTCCAACATTCAGCCTGCAAAGAGGCTCTGGTGCCTGGGCAACTACTCAAAGTTCATTCACGAGGGCGCACAGAGAATCAAGGTTACAACGGGCTCACAGCTCGGCGCTAACCTCTACACCAAGGAAGAAAACATCTACACCTGGAAAGACGGCGACAACACCGGTACAGACAAGTACAATTACCTTGACGTATCGGCATATCTCAACAATGACGGCACAATTGCAATTGTCTATGTAAACAATTCTGACACTATTGAGTACACATCTGTTTCAGCAAGCGGTTACGATAGCTTCAAAACTTACGTAACAGACGAAACGAAGAATCTTGAAAACTATCAGAACGGCAAGACTACAGACGCTGTATGTATTCCTGCACGCGCCTGCACAACAGTTGTGCTCAGTCCGTCAGCTTAATATATCTTACTAAATAACAAATTCTATTTGGAGGCAAATACACTATGAACATTGACACTTTATGCGTGCAAGGCGCATACAAACCAAAAAACGGCGAACCGAGAGTAATCCCGATTGTCCAGTCGACCACCTTTAAGTACGAGTCGTCAGAGGCTATGGGCGACCTGTTTGACCTCAAGGCTGCGGGTTACTTCTACACCCGTCTGCAGAACCCGACAAACGACCACGCTGCTGCAAAAATTGCTCTGCTTGAGGGCGGCGTTGCAGGTATGCTTACTGCTTCGGGACAGGCTGCGAACTTTTACGCTATCTTCAATATCGCGCAGGCAGGCGACCACATTGTTTCGTCCTCTGCGATTTATGGCGGCACGTTTAACCTGTTTAACGTAACTATGCGCAAGCTCGGCATTGAGTTTACATTCGTATCCCCTCACGCAACTGCGGAGGAAATTCAGGCGGCTATCAAGCCGAATACCAAGGCTGTTTTCGGCGAAACCGTATCTAACCCGAGCCTTGATATTATGGATATTGAGGTGTTCGCAAAGGTTGCTCACGACAACGGTATTCCGCTTATCATCGACAACACCTTTGCTACCCCGGTCAACTGCCGTCCGTTTGAGTTCGGCTGCGATATTGTAACTCACTCCACGACTAAATATATGGAGGGTCACGCGTCCACAATCGGCGGCGCTATCGTTGACAGCGGCAAGTTTGACTGGACTCAGAACGACAAATTCCCCGGTCTCACCACGCCTGACGACAGCTACCACGGCATTGTTTACACCGAAACATTCGGCGAGGGCGCATACATCACAAAGGCAACTGTTCAGCTTATGCGCGACCTCGGTTCAATCCAGGCGCCCCAGAACGCATTTTTGCTCAATGTCGGTCTTGAAACTCTGCACCTGCGTATGGCTCGCCACTGCGAGAACGCGCTTAAGGTTGCCGAGCATCTGCAGAAGCACCCAAAAATCACATGGGTTAAGTGCGCTATGCTCGAAGATGACGACCAGCACGCGCTCGCACAGAAGTATATGCCTCACGGCACCTGCGGCGTAGTTTCGTTCGGCATTGAGGGCGGCAGAGAAGCTGCCACAAAGTTTATGGACAGCCTTGAGCTTGCAGCTATCGTAACCCACGTTGCAGACGCGCGCACCTGCTGCCTGCATCCGGCTTCCACAACTCACCGTCAGCTCACTGATGAGCAGCTCGAGGAATGCGGCGTTGCGCCTGACCTCATCCGCTTCTCCTGCGGTATTGAGGCAGCTGAGGACATCATTGCCGACATCGACCAGGCGCTTGCTAAAATCTGACTGCAGAGGTAGTTTTATGAGTAAAAAAATACTGATTTCGCTGCTTGTGCTTTTAATGTTTTTCAGCTGTATGTCGCTGAGTGCCTGCCACAAAAAGGAAGACTCAAAAGCTCCGACTGAAGCGGCTGTGCGTTACGATACCTTAGAGGATATAAAAAAAGAGCTTGAATTCGACATTAAAGTTCCCAAGGATCTTAACGTTGAAGCGTATACAATCCGCAAAAAAACAACTATTCAGGTTGTGTTTGACGGCGGCTTTATCCGCAAGGCGAAAACGGAAAAATCTGTCGGCAACAAGGTTGAAGGCACTGAAAGCGAAACACTTGTAATCGGCGAAAACAACGTTAAACTTGCCACTAAGGGTGACAAAGTTAAGCAGGCAACCTGGCGTGCAAACGGCTTTTCTTACTGTCTTTACTTCCAACTCGGCAAGGACAGAGATACTGCGATAAGCTACATTTCTCAGATAGAATAAAATTATGGGCGGATTTTAAGATTCGCCCGCTTATTTTATTCAATTGTAAACCTTAATTATATTTTTTGTTGACAATTTAAACGCAATGCTATACTATTTTTGTATGGATAACAAAAAGTTTAAAACAAACGATTTAGCTTACGTCGGCTTGTCGGTTGCGTTGCTTGCAGTCTGCTCGTGGATTTCAATTCCGCTGACAGTTCCTATAACGCTGCAAACGCTCGGCATCTGCCTTGTAAGCGGTCTTTTCGGCTTGAAGCGCGGCATAGTTGCGACAACGATTTACATACTGCTCGGTGCGCTCGGCGTACCTGTATTTTCTCACTTCACCGGCGGCATCGGCGTTATCGCAGGCGCAACAGGCGGCTACATAATCGGGTTTGTATTCACGTCGGTAATCATAGGTTTTGCCGCTGACAAATGGCAAGACAAGCTGTGGGCGCTCATAATCGCAATGGTGCTTGGCATTCTTGTTTGCTACGCGTTCGGCACGGGGTGGTTTGCGCTCGTTTATGCGAGCAAGTCAAAAGCAGCAGGACTCCTCGCAATCCTTACCACCTGCGTTTTCCCTTTCATTCCTTTTGATATTGCAAAAATCGCTGTGGCGGCGCTGCTTGTGAATAGACTGAGGCGATTTATTAAGTAGAATACGCATATGATTTTCTTGACCCCACCATATGCGTTAAAAGGCGGCAGATTTCTCTGCCGCCGCCTTTTTATATATACATATTCAGTTCGCTTTTCCACTTTTCAACAAGCCTGTCAAACGTCCATGCGGCGTTTGCAGGGCTCGTTGACGGCAGACATACAGAGGTAATACCCGTCGCCTTTATCTGATACTTGTTGTACAGCTCGTTCGCCTTTTTACCGTTGGTAAAAATCTGCTTTATGTCTGCGGTTTCAAGGATTTTGCCGAGGTCGGTCGGCACGGCATTTTTGATTGTACTGTCAGCCGAGCCCTCAATCTCACATGAATTAATCACGTCCCAGACCGCAATTTTATTGCGTAGCAAAAACGCGCGTTTTTCATCGTTACTATGCGGCACATCCTCGCCGTAAATCGCCGCAATCACGCGCCAGAAGCGGTTTTGCGGATGTCCGTAAAAGAAGCCGTACTCCCGCGATTTCACCGACGGGAACGACCCGAGTATCAGTATTTTTGAATTTTCATCGTAAACCGCATCAATCGGGTGCGTTATTTTTGTGCTCATTTCTGCTCCTCAAACGGGTACACCAGATTCATCTGCCGCCTGCACTCGTCCATAATGCGCATACATTCAAGCGTTGATTTAAACGGTATGTACTCCGACTCGGTTTTACCCTGCCTGATTTCTTCAGCCGCGTGTGTAAACTCAGTCAGGTAGTCGGTCTTGCCCTTAAACACCTTTTTGCCGCTTTTGTTTTTGAGCGTCGCCTTGCTCGCCATATGGAAAAATCCCATCGTAATTTCGCCTTTTGTTCCCTTGATAACGCAGCTTTCCTTAAGAATATCAAGCGCCATATTGAGCGTGCAGGTCATTTCGCCGTACTGCAAAGTAACGCGCTCTTTGATGTCAATTCCGTTTTTCAGCACGCCGTCGCAGATGATTTTGTCAGGGTAACCAAACAGGTTGTAGCAGTACGTAATCGGGTAAATTCCAATATCAAGTAGCGCGCCGCCCGCCGTTGACGGCATAAGCACGCGCGAGTTTTTTCCCATCATAAGCCCGGGAAACGCGTAGTTAATCACAACGCTCTTAACCTCGCCGATTTCGCCGCTCTGCACCCATTTTTTAACGGTGAGCGCAACGTCGCTGAACCACGTCCACATCGCCTCACAAAAGTAGACATTGCATTTTTTCGAGGTGTCAATCAGCGTCTGCACATCTTTTTCGCAGACCGCGACTGGCTTTTCACAAAGCACCGGTTTGCCGCTTTCCATAGCGCGCACAGCGTAGTCAAGATGCGAAGTGTGCGGCGTTGCAATATATATACCATCAACATCATCTGCCGCAAGCATTTTGTCGTAATCGTCGTACGCTTTCGCGCCGTGTGCGTTTGCAAAGGACTCAACTTTCGCCTTAGTTCTGCCGTAAACTGCCGTTATTTTGTGTTCACCTTTGAGTATGCTTTTTGCCGTGGACTTGGCTATGTTTCCGCTTCCGACATAGCCCCATCTGAACTTGCTCATACTTTTTACCTTCTACATATTATATTATTACAAGCCGAGGTCTGTCGCCCCGGCACTATAATTACTTGTTCTTCTCCATATAATGCACAGCATAGGAGCAAATTGGTATAATTCCCTTGTCCTCTTTTTCGGCAGCGTCAAGCAGACACTCAAGCACTTTGCGCGCAATCCCCTGCCCCTGATAATCGGGACTGACAATCGTATGCGTAATCGCCCAGTTGTCGCCGCGTTCCTCATAAGTGCAAATGCCGATTTCTTTCTCGCCGTCATAAACCGCGGCTCTCTTATTTTCTTTTTCGAATACAATATTCATGCTATCACCGTATATATTATAACAATTATACATCCCTTTGTAAAGCAAACCCAACAACTGCAAACTACAAGTTCAAAAATATAATAGGTGTGAACGAAGTCCACCAGCTAACTGTTAACGGCTAACTGGAAACTACATAAAGAAAAAAGTCACTCAAAAGAGTGACCTTTTCTTTATGTCGGCATCGACCT
>CAYZPT010000038.1:0-15290 GCA_964480285.1 uncultured Bacteroides sp. | reverse complement strand
TGTACCCATTGAGGAGATAATTGGCACGCCGTTTGATGTGCAGATTTCCGCCAGGCGCAGTTTTGCCGCAACGGTGTCAACCGCGTCAACAACATAGTCGTACTGCGCAAAATCGAACTCACCCTCGGTGTCAGCTCCGAAAAACAGTTCGTACGTATTAACTTTGCAGTCGGGATTAATATCAAGCAAACGCGCTTTCATAACCTCGACCTTGCTTTTACCGACTGTCGAGTGCAAAGCAATAATCTGACGGTTGAGATTTGTGATACTTACAGTGTCTTTATCAATAATATCAATTGTACCGATACCGCAGCGCACAAGCGCTTCTGCAGCATAACCGCCAACCCCGCCGATACCGAAAACGGCAACGCGACTGTTTTTCAGCCGGTGCAATGCTTCGCCGCCGACAAGCAGTTCAAAACGTGAAAACTGGTCCATACTATTTGTTAAAATGTTCAGCGGCGTATTTAAGTTTAACATCGCCGTGTTTTTCGAGTTTGGTTTTGCCGTAGTAAAGTTCGCCGTCTTTTGCGGTCAGTTTGAGTGAATCAACAAGCACGGTTTCCGGCATTTTGGGTATGACTACCGTGTTACCGTCTATACTGTATTCAGTGAAGCCCTTAAAGTACTGCGGATCCTCATAGACAATATTGGATTCGTCAAACTGCGTAACGTTAACCTTGCCGTCCTTCTTGAATTTCAGTACATAGCAGGCGTTTTTTGAATCATCATAAATGTAGTAAACGCCGCTCCTTATATAAGCGTACTTGTCTTCAGCAGTTGTTTTTTCTGCTTTCTTGGTAGTTTCCGTAGTAGTTTCGCTCGCGGCTTCGGTAGTTTTTGCATTTTCGGTTGTCTGTTTTGCTGTTGTAGCCGTGCTGTTTTCCGTAACGGCTGATGCGGTTTCAGTCACAGTAGTTGCGGCAGTTGTTGTTTCATCTTTATTGCCGCCGCTGAAAGCAAAATACCCACCGGCAATCACACCGACAATTATAACGCCTGATATTGCATAGATAATAGGTTTTTTCATTTTAACACCTCTCTATTTCTCATCATTCTTGTCTTTATTCTTAGGATCTTTTCTGCGTTTGGAAAGAACCTTTGCATAAATCATATATCCGGCTATCATACCGCCGAGCAGGCAAACGGACAGAACAACAACCGTTATAACCGACTTAGCGGGAACATAAGATTTTGTTTCAGTATTAATATTCTTTGGCAACGTATAAAAGCCGTCACCGCTGTTGCCGTCATATGCTATACGAAGCACATTAACGCTGTTGCCGTCAAGAATAACGCTTATGACATTTTCATTTTCAATCTCTATATCTTTTTCTGTCGGCGCAACACGCTGTTTGCCAATTTCATTCGGGGCAGAAGTGAATCTGTGCGACAGACTCTGCATTGACGCAGCGCTCGCCTTGATATCACCGAGGCTGACTGTTACGCGGTCTTTGGTGCCGGAGTTTACAAGCTTAACGTAAATTGTTTTTTTGTTTTCGTCAATTGTAACACTCTGGCTGATAGTTTCACTTCCGGAAAAAGACGAATCAATGCTCTTTGTGCCAATGTTATTTGCATAAAGCAACTGTGTGTAATAGTCCGTACTCAATGCAAGTTCCTGCGAGTCAAACCATATAAGTCCCTGATCGACAGAGTTTGCATTGACCTTTGCAAACGCAGGCGCAAGACACGCCATTTTTACAACATAACTGTTGCGTTCAAGCCCGGTCATAAAGGAGCCGACTGCAACCGAAGTCCCCATATTAGTTGAAGTGATCATTGAGCCTGAATTCTCACTGTATACATTCAGTCCTGCGACCATAACACCCGCACCGTCGCGTGAGTATTTGTCGTAACGTTTGCTGTCCGCAAGTAGTTTGGTGTCGCTTACGGTGAACTGTTCTCCTGCAATCTCTTTAAGATAATTCTTGTTTATCTCTTCCCACGCACTGTCAAATTCTTGTCCGTCTGACTCAGCACCGGTAGACATAATTATTTTCAGTTCAGGGTATTCCTTATGCACAACTTTATAAATTTCATTGAAATTGCGGTAATAGACATCGCCCCAATTCTGATTTCCAATTGCCAGATATTTGAGTTCAAACGGTGTTTCGTGACCGTTTAAAGCACGAAGAGCGCCCCAGTAAGAAGTTTCCGCATCACCGCATGCATACTCAACAAGGTCAAGCACATCGTTAACATAGTTGTCAAAAGCGGGAGTACCCGGTGTGAGAATAAGATCTTTCAGCGCTTGCTTATACGCTCTTTCGGAATCTATACCAAGACTGTCAATGTGTTTTGTGAACTCCGCCATGCCTTTTTCATTTTTTTCGCTGTATCCGAATTCACTTATAAGATATGCCTTCCACTCATTCGCGGACATACTGAGCTTACGGTATGCAAGCATAATGTCGTCGTAATCACTGTTAATCTGGCAGGCTACACCTGCGTTAACTACCGGAACAGGCTCGGCTTTAAGATCCTCACAAAGCTGGAAATACTCGTGGTAACCAAGCTGATTGGAATTTAAATAATATCTTCCGCCTGCGCTGTTTGCCCAGACATTCTGCTCCTGCTTGCGCTCAGCAGGATTGCCTATTGTATTCTTCCATGTATAAATCTGATTTGATGAATTGCCCTCCACAAGACGACCGCCGGGGAAACGGATAAACGATGGATTAAGATTTTTAATCGCCTCTACCATATCAGGACGGAGTTTTACATATTTCCATGTATCCTTGCCATATCCGTAACTGTCCTGCGGAACAAGGGTTGCAAAGTCAAACTGCAGCGTTCCCTTTCCGTCAAATGCAATAACAAGCGAGCCGTCTTCGGTTTCTTTTGAAGTCAGCGTTGCGGTAAGCTCTGTCCATTCTGCACTGCTCATATCGTTTGTTGAAACCTGTACAGCATTGCCCTTGTTTGCCCTTGTGTTGATAAATACGCTGATTGTACCCTCAAAATCGATATTCTTTACATAGCACGAAAAATCATACTTAACATTCTCACGAAAGCCCATATCGCCTTTTGCCGCTGCATTTTCGTCAATTTTGTATGATTTGTACTTATATATTTCAGTGTAGCCTAAATTTTCAAGCGTACCTCTTCCGTCAAACGCAAGCATTTCGTAATGCGGATTTGTTTCGTTGAGCGGATCCTTTTTGGAATGCACTGCTGCAACGTGGTCAAACACCCATGCATTTTCCGGCTTTTCACTATCCTCAAACGAACCGTTATTAATCAGATTTGCCGACAGTCCGCCGTCTCCCGCAAAAGATACATCTTCAAGTGCAACACCGTACAACAGCGGGCTTACCTCGTTTGACGAATCTTTTGCACCTATAGATAATATGTTGCCCTCGCTTTCAGCCGCCAAAGCTGTCAGAGGCACAGACATAATCAGCATCGCTGCGAATAATAAACACAGTAGTCTTTTCATTTCTTCACCTGTCTACTCAAAATAACAGATTGATTATACCACAAATATTTTGTGTTTTAAAGATAAAAGATATGAATATTTACCAAAATTATTAATTTTTCGCGTTTACTGTTGACAATTAGCCGTATCCTATCTAAAATACTGATTGTATAAAGGAATTACAAAATGACTACAAAGACTACAAAAAAAAGAAAATCCGGCAGTAAATGCCCGCCGAAGAAAAAGCGAAGGTCAAAAAAAGAGTCAACGACATCAATTATTGCAGTTGCTGTTGCGGTAGTTCTTCTGAACGCTTTTGTGCTCGCAGGCATTATTTATTTTGCCCATATGCCAAAGGTATATGACTTCGGTAAAGAAAAGTCATACGGCATAGATGTGTCATCACACAACGGCAAAATTAACTGGAGTAAGGTTTCAAAAAACGTTGACTTTGCTTTTATCAGGGTAGGCTGCAGAGGCTACGGAGACGGCGATATTTTTCTTGATAAAAAAGCCAAGTACAATATGAAAGAGGCTCAGAAATACGGCGTTCCTTTTGGAGTCTATATTTATTCGCAGGCAGTAAATGAAGAAGAGGCGAAAGAAGAAGCCGAGTTTCTTATAGAAAACATAAAGGGTTTTAACGTCGAGCTCCCCCTTGTATTTGATTTTGAGTATCCATATTCTGAAAAAGGGGCAGTCGGCAGACTTGTTGACGCCAAATTGAGCGAAAAAGAACGCACCGCGATGGTTAACGCATTTTGTGAAACCGTTAAAGATGCCGGCTACACGCCTGCAATGTACGCGTCATCGTATATTTACAGATGGCAGATCAAAGCGAAAAAGTTGCCGAAAGGCACTGTCATATGGGTAGCAGATTATAATGAACACGTTTCATACAAAGGCGACTTTGATATATGGCAATACTCCGAAACAGGAATCGTTGACGGCATAAGCACCAAAGTTGATCTCGATTACTGGTATCAGTAAGAACAAAACAAACTATTAAAATAAGGAATGATTTGATGAAAAAACACAGAATAATATCATTTATACTTGCAATAATTATGTTGCTGCCTGCAACAACTACGGCATATGCGGCAAGTTATACATACAGCCCGTTTGTTAAGGCAAACTACAACCAACCGAGCAGAATGACTTCATACAAAGTTTCGCACGGTCTTGACCTTTCGGTTCATAACGGCACAGTTGATTTTGCAAAGATTAAAAAAGCGGGCGTGAATTTTGTAATCCTTCGCGCGGGTTACAGAGGTTACGGCTCAAGCGGAACGCTACGCACCGATGACCAATTTGAAACTTATTATAAGAATGCTAAAAAGCAGGGACTCAGAATAGGCGTATACTTTTACTCACAAGCAATCAGCGAGTCAGAAGCTATTGAGGAGGCAAACCGCACGCTGAGTATTATTGGCAACAAGAAGCTTGATCTCCCTGTATATTTTGACTATGAATTTGCAGATGTTTACGATGGCAGGCTTGACAGCGCTTACCGTAACGGCAAACTCAGTAAAGCAAAAATGACCGCTATTGTTAAAGCATATTGCAAAACTATAGAGAAAAAAGGATTGTGTGCCGGCGTATATTCAAGCACTGACTTTTTAACAAACAAATACAATTACAAAGACGTTCATAACGATTATTCCGTATGGAACGCTCATTATACAAGTTACAACAGTTCAACAAAGAGATACGGTTGCACATCATATGGCGGTAATATGCAGATATGGCAGTATTCCGCAGCAGGCAAAGTCAACGGCATAAGCACATATGTCGACTGCAACTTCCTGTACGAAGAGCCTATGTATGACATAATGAATAAGGCCAAAATTGAAGTGAGCAAAATCTCGTCATACACTTATTCAGGAAAGGAAATAAAACCAAACCCTACCGTTACTTTTGAAGGGGTCAAGCTTATTAAGGGCGAAGACTATTATGTGTCTTACAAAAACAATAAAGATATCGGAACAGCATCAATCACAATCGTAGGCGTAAACAAATATGCTTCTTACAAAAGTATTGTAAAAACATTCTATATTGTACCTACTAAAGTTAAAAATCTCGTTCAGACTGAACGTACGACTTCGAGCATTACGTTCAAGTGGAGCAAGCATAACGACGCTAACAAATACCGTATTCAGCAAGAGGTTAACGGCAAGTTCAAAACTGTTGCAAACATCACCGGCACAAATTATACTTTAAAAGGCGTATCACCTTGCCAGAGTTTAAAAATCCGTGTATCAGCCGTAAAAACGGTTAACAATAAGGATTATGTCGGCAGATACAGTGATGTTGTTGAAATGTCTGCCGAACCTGAAAAAGTAAGCGGCGTTAAAAGAACAAGCCTTTCTCCTGACAGCATTCGTCTGCAGTGGAATGCACAGGAATATGCATCGCAATTTGAGATTTATGAATACAAACCTTCACAGAAAAAGCTTGTTCTTGTAAAGAGATCAACAAAAAACTATTGCACAATTAAGGATCTTAAAGTCAACTCCAAGCATACTTACAGAGTTCGTGCAATAAAGAAATTGGATGACCGTACAAAACTTGTCGGTAAAATGAGCAAGGCATATACAACCTATGTAAGTCCTGCGGCTCCTGAAATCACCTCCGCAACATCACAATCTGCAAATCATATCACAGTCAGGTGGAAAAAAACAGCAAGCGCCGGTTCATATCAGATTATGTGGAGTACTTCAAAAGACTTTAAAACAAATAAACGCGCAATGTTTATAAACAATAAAACTGCGCAAAAAATACTTGAAACCGCTCAGTCCGGCAAAACTTATTATGTACGTATACGCTCATGTAAAATGCACGGCGGTAAAAGATTCTACTCAAAATGGAGTAACAGAGTAGCGGTAAAAGTTAAATAAAAGCATTAAAAAAGGGTTAAGGTATCACAGTACCTTAACCCTTTTTGCTTTATTCTGATGTAAAACATCCCCCGATTGCTCGGAGGATGCCGTGGGGTTATATCAAGTGCATTACAGCACTTAATACCTGAGAAATAAAATCAGTCTTTTGTAACTGCTCTGTTGATTGGCGGTATTGACATAATAACCACCAATACGATTATCGTGATAATAAGCTCCGGAATCATATAGAAACCATTGTATACAAACGAATAAATCTCCGCGAGATACTGACCTTCATGATGCCCGATTACGCCGTTTGTAATCGTTGTGGCAAAAGCATCCATTTTGCTACCGTCGGCAAATGTATCCTTAAGCCCTACAAAAAACTCCTTTGCGTAGTCACCCCAGAGCAAAAAGCCCGAAACAAAGTGTGCCGCATATCTGAGAATTATTGCAAACGTAGCACCGAGAGAGATTGCTACGGTGTCGTTATTAATCCTGTCTCTGAAAATTCCGGAAAAACCGAGCACTGTAAATGCAACAACGTAGTCAAGCGCTGCCATAATCACAATTTTGAGCACTGAGCCCTTAACATTTTCCGCATCGTACATACCGGCAAACGCCTGCGTTGTAGCAGCACCGAGCACGGCCTGAAGTATGCTGAACATGAAAGCGGAAAAAACGCCCCAGCGCGGTCCGTATTTGTAGCCGACAATAATAATCGGTACCATACTTGCAAGCGTGATTGAACCGCCGAACGGCCATTCAAATATCTTTATAAAAGATAAAATCGTACCAAGTGCTATAAGCACGCCCGTTACGGTAAGTATATTTGTCTTTTTTCCTTTAGCCAAACTATCGTCCTCCTTCCAAATAGTATAAGCCCCGTAAATCACGGAGCTTTTGAGATTGCCTTTACACAATCCGCATTGCCGGACTGCTTACGGGTATATTCTCAGCATTGGTAAACCAAAGCACCCCTTCTGTATTAAATATTACTACTCTGTTTTTGCATTGTCAATATGTATATTGACAAAATTTTAACACTTTTTTATGAGTGTAAATGAACAAAATTTATATTTTTGTCTAAAAACTACTTGTTTTGTCCATAATAAGCATTTTTGCCGTGCTTGCGCTGATAATGCTTGTCTAGAAGATAATCCTCTATGCCGATGTCAGACGCGTCACTGAGCGCTGCTACGCTTTCCGTCTGATAAGCCATTTTTGCGACCTCTTCAAGAATGAGCGCATTGTCTACCGCTGCAAAGGCGTTCTTGCCCCAGGCAAACGGTCCGTGGCGGTGAATAAGCACTGCCGGACACTCTGCAGGCTTAACGCCGCGTTTCTCAAACTCCTCAACAATTACCTTACCGGTGTTGAGTTCATACTCGCCGTAAACCTCGTCACTCGTCAGCCCTCTTGTACAAGGGATACAGCCGTTTGCAAAATCGGCGTGCGTAGTGCCGTAAGCAGGAATATCTCTGCCTGCCTGCGCCCATGAGCACGCCCACGCGGAGTGGGTATGAACTATACCGCCAATGTCGCTGAACTTCCTGTAAAGTTCAAGGTGAGTCGGTGTGTCAGACGACGGATTGAGCTTGCCCTCAACCTTGTTGCCGTCCAAGTCCATAACCACCATATCGTCGGCGGTCATAGTGCTGTACGGCACGCCTGACGGCTTGATAACGAACAGTCCCTTTTCCCTGTCGATACCCGAAACGTTGCCCCAGGTGAGCACAACAAGTCCGTAGTCAACGAGCTTTAAATTTGCTTCAAATACTTCTTTTTTTAATGCTTCTAACATATATTTACCCTTTACTGAAGTTTGTATGCAATATCATTAAAGAACAGTTCTTTTCTGAAATCATTGATGTTTGTATCTTTATTGATATGGATAAACTCAATGCCCATAATCTCGGCAAAATCACGCATATGGTCAGCAGTAAGGCTGTAGGACAGCACGCTGTGATGAGCGCCGCCTGCATAAATCCACGCTTCTGCAGAGGTCTGAAGATTCGGAAGAGGCTTCCAGAGCACACCAGCAACCGGGAGCTTTGGCATCTCGTTAACCTGCTCTTTGCACTCAACGTCATTAACTATCATACGCAATCTGTCGCCCATATCAACGAGAGTTACAACAATTGCGTCGCCTGTCTGTGCTTTGAACACAAGGCGTGCGGGGTCCTCTCTGTCACCGATGCCGAGCGGATGCACCTGAATCTTTGCCTTTTCGCAAGCGAGGGTCGGGCAGACCTCAAGCATATGCGAGCCGAGAAGCATTTCATTACCCGGTTCAAAGTGGTAGGTGTAGTCCTCCATAAACGCGGTGCCGCCGTCCATTCCCTCTGCCATCTTTTTCATCAGGCGGGTCATAGCTGCAACCTTCCAGTCGCCCTCTGCGCCGAAACCGAAGCCCTGGCGCATAAGATCCTGCGCTGCAAGACCGGGAAGCTGACGGAGTTCCTGCAAATCCTCAAAGTTTGTATGGAATGCACCGAAGCCCTCTTTAATAAGGAACTTTTTGAGCGCAACCTCCTCGCGAGCCTGATACCTTACAGCATCAACGTTATCGGTATCCATAATATAATTCTGCTCATATTCAGCCATCTGAGCGTCGATTTCTTCCTCAGTAACTGCGTCAACCATCTTAATGATGTCGCCAACGCCGTAGTGGTCAACCTGCCAGCCGAGCTTAATCTGAGCTTCAATCTTATCGCCGTCTGTAACGGCAACGTTACGCATATTGTCGGAAATACGCAGCACGCGGAGCTTCCTTGACTCCATAGCGCCTACTGCTGCACGCATCCAGATGTCCATCTTTTTCTGGAAAGTTTCGTCCTTCCAGTGACCTGCGATAACTTTTTGTTTCATACGCATACGCGCGGTGATGTAACCATGCTCTCTGTCGCCGTGTGCGGACTGATTGAGGTTCATAAAGTCCATATCAATCTCGTCCCACGGAATGTCGCGGTTGTACTGCGTATTAACGTGGAGGAACGGCTTTTCAAGCGCGTTGAAGCCTGCAATCCACATTTTTGAAGGTGAAAAAGTGTGCATCCATGTGATAACGCCTGCACAGTTCGGGTCGTTATTTGCAGCCTGCATAATGTCAAGGATTTCCTTGGAAGTCTTTACGCACGGCTTTGCAACGACCTTGCAGGTGAGCTTGTCAGACCACTCCTGTGCCATCTCTGCAGAATGAGCGTCGATAGTTTCAAAAATCTCTTCACCGTAGAGGAACTGTGTTCCAACTACAAACCAAAATTCATAATTCATAATAAAATCTCCTTTTGAATGGAAAATGTAGAATGGAGAATGGAGAATTAACGGAGGACTCCGCCCTCACCCTTTTTTTGTATGAGCGAAGCGAGTAACCTAAATTCTCAATTCTCAACTCTCAATTCTCAATTGATATCATTATACGCTGTCATTTCAATATCGAGCGCTTTTTCATAAAGTTCCATATACTTATTGAATCCGTTAACGTCCTTTTTATCAGGCTCAATGGTAGTGCTTTCGTAGCGTGAGAACACCTGCGTGTCGAGGTATTCTTCAAGGCTCATACCCTTTGGCTCAGCGGTATATCTTGCAAGCACTGCGATGCCCCACGCGCCGCCTTCGCCTGCCGTTGACATAACGGAAACAGGTGCGTTCACAGCGCCTGCCATAAGCTTCTGCCCTACAACGGGAGTTTTGAACAGACCGCCGTGACCTGTGAGTTTATCAATTTTAACATCCTCCGCCTCAAGAATCTTCATGCCGATTTTGAGCGTAGACATTGTTGAGTAGATCTGCGCGCGGAAGAAATTCGGCAAATCGAACTTGCAGCCCTGACTGCGGATAAACATCGGCACACCGTCGGTTGTGTGTGTAACCGGCTCACCCGAAAGATAGTTGAAGTTTACAAGTCCGGCACAGTCGGGATCGCCGCTCAACGCAGTCTCATAAAGCACGTCGTAAATCTTATATTTCGGGATATCGCTACCGCTTGCTTTTGCAAATTCGGCAAACAGGTTAACCCAGTAGTCAAGATCTGTACAACAGTTGTTGCAGTGTACCATTGCAACATCCTTGCCTGTGGGGGTGGTTACGATATCAATCTCCTCATACAGCTTTGAGAGCGGCTTTTCAAGCACTATCATTGAGAAAATTGAGGTGCCGGCACTGACGTTACCTGTGCGCACTGTTACGCTGTTTGTGGCAACCATACCCGTACCTGCGTCACCCTCGGGCGGGCAGAGAATTACGCCTGCTTTGAG
This sequence comes from uncultured Bacteroides sp., assembly GCA_964480285.1. GTDB lineage: Bacteria > Bacillota > Clostridia > Oscillospirales > Acutalibacteraceae > Eubacterium_R. The sequence goes on along the minus strand of CAYZPT010000038.1, from coordinate 4,731 downwards.
CCTGCCGCTCGGGTCGATAAGCTTTGCGCCCTCTTCGGTAAGCACGCCACCGATGTCGCCCGCGCCCTTGACCTCAGGGAGAATATCGGTAATCTCCCAATCATACTTCTTTACGCTCTCAAGACTTGCAAACTCCTCAAGCATCGTTTTGTTATAATCGCAGGTAGTGCTGTCAATCGGGAACATACCCGATGCCTCACCAACACCGAGCACACGCTCACCGGTGAGCTTCCAGTGCACATAGCCTGCAAGAGTGGTGAGGAAGTCGATATCCTTAACGTGCTCCTCGCCGCTCAAAATTGCCTGATAGAGATGTGCGATGCTCCACCTCTGCGGGATATTGAAATTAAAAAGCTTTGTGAGTTCAGCCGCAGCGTCAGCAGTGATTGTATTGCGCCACGTTCTGAAATCGGCAAGCTGGTTGCCTTCTCTGTCAAACGGCAGGTAACCGTGCATCATTGCAGAAAAACCGATTGATGAAAGCTCAGTAATATATTCACCTGTCTTTTCAAACACCTCGAGGTGAAGCTCTGCATACGCTGCCTGCAAGCCCTCCCAGACCTGCGAGAGCGGATAAGTCCACACGCCGTTTTTAAGTTGATTTTCCCAGGTGTAACTACCCGATGCAACCGGATTGCACTCCTCGTCAACAAGTACTGCTTTTATACGCGTTGAGCCAAACTCAACGCCGAGCGATTCCTTGCCGGTAAGCTTGTAACTGCCCATATTTTTCCTCCACAAAATTAAAATTTCGTATTCTTTTATATAGTACAATATTTAAAACCTATATGCAAGTGTTAAATGGAAAATATCTTGACATCATTAAAATACGTTGTATAATATAACCGCATTGTATCCGCAGAGAGGAATAATAACTCTCGGACGCGGCTGTTTTGTGTTTGCGGCCGGCGTTTTGGAACAGTAGCAGAAAGGACAATTAAATATGAAGCAAAACACAAAAATGATAGCCGGACTCGGCTTGTTCACCGCAATTGTGGTTGTGTTGCAGCTCACAGGTGCGGCAATCAAATTCGGTATGTTCAGCATTACGCTCACACTGGCACCAATCATCATCGGCGCTGCACTCTACGGCGTCATCGCAGGCGCATGGCTGGGACTTGCATTCGGCGTGGCAGTGCTCATTTCGGGCGATGCGGCACCGTTCCTTGCAATCAGCCCTGCAGGCACAGTGGCAGTTGTACTGCTAAAAGGTGCACTCGCAGGCGTTGCGGCAGCATTGGTTTATAAGGCTATTGAAAAGAAAAGCACCCTCGCCGCAGTAATCACATCAGGCATTGCAGCACCGGTAGTGAACACAGGAATTTTCGTGCTTGGATGTTACCTGTTCTTTATGCCTGTTATCAACGAGTGGGCAACGGCTGCAGGAGCAGAAAACGCAGGCAAGTTCATCATCACGGGAATCGTGGGAATCAACTTCCTTGTTGAGCTCGCAGTTAACCTCGTTCTTTCAACAGTGATTGTAAGAATTATAACCGTGCTGAAAAAGCAGATGTCAAGAGATAAAACAATTGAAGCATAACAAAAAGCAGGTCATCCGACCTGCTTTTTTAGTGTTCATCTGATAAAACCGCATTGGCACATTTAATACCGTCCACAGCTGCCGAAACTATTCCGCCGGCATATCCTGCGCCCTCACCGCAGGGGTAAACGCCGCTGATATTGCACTGTAAGAACTCATCGCGCACAATGCGCACTGAGCTTGACGAGCGTGTTTCTGGCGCCGTTAAAACTGCGTCGTAAAGGTTAAAACCGTGCAGCTTTTTATCCATTTCAACAATCGCGCTTTTCATTGTGCGACCGACCTTTTCAGGCAGGCACTCATCGAGATTTGTGAGCGTTACGCCAATTGGATAAGTAGGCTCAACATCGCCGAAGGTGGTGCTTTTTTTGTTTTGCAAAAAGTCGCCGACAAGCTGCGCAGGTGCTTTGTATCCGCCGCCGGCAAGTTCATATGCCTTATGCTCAATCTCGCGCTGATAGTAGATGCCGGCAAGCGGATGCTCGCTCGGAAAATCCTTTGGCTCAATGCCGACAAGCAGGGCTGAATTTGCATTCTCGCCGTCACGCGCGAGGGAGCTCATACCGTTTACGATAACGCCGTCCTTTTCGCTTGCAGCCGCAACAACCGTGCCGCCCGGACACATACAAAATGTGTACGCACCCCTTTCGTGCAAGCCATGGCAAGACAATTTGTAATCAGCCGCGCCTAGCTTGGGATGGTCGGCAAATTTTCCGTACTGTGCCTTGTTAATCAGGCTCTGCGGGTGCTCAATCCTCGCGCCTACAGAGAACGGTTTCTGAATGATTTCAACACCCAGATTGTAGAGCATTTCAACCGTATCGCGCGCACTGTGACCGATTGCCATAATCACGCTGTCGGTTTCCAGATCCATGCTCTCGCCGCGGTGCGTGTAGCGCACACCGTGAACAAAACCGTTGGCTACAAGCAGGGTTTCAAGCTTACATTCAAGCCTTACCTCGCCGCCAAGTTTTTCAATTTTTTTGCGAATATTTTTAACCACAACTGCCAGCCTGTCGGTGCCGATATGCGGTTTTGAAGAATAGAGAATCTCCTCCGGTGCACCTGCTTCGTAAAGCTCGTCAAGCACCTTGCGGATATAAGGACTCTTGATGCCAGTGGTCAGCTTACCGTCTGAAAAAGTACCGGCTCCGCCCTCGCCGAACTGCACGTTTGACTCCTCGTCGAGCTTCGCTTTAGTCCAGAATTCATTGACGTCGCGCTGACGCGCATCTATGTCCTTGCCGCGCTCAAGAATAATCGGTCGCAGTCCTGCCTCGGCAAGCACAATGCCTGCAAGCATACCTGCAGGACCGAAGCCGACAACTATCGGGCGAAACTGCGAAACCCTGTTATTCACAGGCATTTCGTACTCATAAGGTTTGACAAGTTGCGCCTTATTTGACTTGCATTTTCTGACAATCTGTTCCTCGTCAAGCGCAATTTCAACGTCCACGCTGTAAGTAAAATGCACGTCATCCTTACGCCGCGCATCCACGCTTTTTTTGAAAATCGAAAGAGATTTTATGTACTTTTCATTAATCTTCAGCACTTTCGCTGCCTTTGGCTTCAAAAGTGACTCACTGTCATCAAGCGACAGTTTAATCTCATTTATTCTGATCATCTGTAATTCCTGTAATGGAGTCTGCAGCATTTATTCCACTGTTAAATGCGTAATCGAGGTTGAACCCGCCGCATTTAAACTGATTATCGGTCAACTCGCCGATTATGTAAAGGTTATCGCAGATTGCAGACTCGTTGCCGTTTTTCAGTTCGCTGTTCGGCACTCCGCCCTTTGTAATCTGAGCATAATCGTATCCCTTTGTGCCTGTGACAATCAACTTCCAGTGCTTGATGTACTGCGCCATTTTTGCACTGTCACCGTCAGCCTGACGCATAAGAACCTTGCAGAGTTTATGAGGAAGTATTCCCTCAAAATCGCCGAATTTATCGCAGTGAGAAAGAAGTTCATTCTCACTGATACCGGGTACAAAATCGATAATCGCCATACTGCGTTCTGCACCGTTTTTCAGTTTTTCATCGCTGATTTTTTCGGATAAGTCCATAATCACGATGCCGGAGATTCCGTATTCGGTAAACAAAATCTCGCCGAAATCCTCGGCGATTATTTCACCGTTTGTTTCGATCTTAACACTGCATTTTGAGCGCACACCTTTGAGTGCGCGACAGTTTTTAGTTGATGATTTAAGCTGCACAAGCGCCGGTGAAAGAGCAGTTATACTGTGACCGAACGACCGGGCAAGCGCATAACCGCTGCCGTCTGAACCGAGCGCAGGCTGTGCCTTACCGCCCGTTGCAAGCACAAGAGCATCCGCCGAAAAAACGCCTTTATCGGTAAATACATTAAACTGGTCACCGTATTTCTCAGCCTTTCGCACATTGCAATCTGTTACAATCTTAACGCCGAGCTTTTCACACGCGGTGAGCATAACGGACACAACACTTGCCGCCTGATTTGAATAAGGGTACATCCTGCCCTCTCTGCTTTCGCGCAACAGCAGACCAAGCGACTCAAAAAAACCTTGAGTCACTGCAAAACCGTCGGCATTTCTGTTAGTGATATTGCACCTGCCGTTGCCTGTTGCATGTATCTTTTTGCAAGGCTCCTCCAGGTGCTCAAGCACCGTAACACTTACCTTCGGGTTATTCTGTTTTACCCTGATTGCGCATGCAATGCCCGATGCGCCTGCGCCTATAATCAATACTTCCATAAATAACCTCGTACCCTACAATACTAATATAAATCGGCAAAAAATGCAAGCATATTTTGTGCTGCGTTTGCGCGGATATAACTATATATAATAAAGAAAATTAATTGATTAAAAAGTACTTGACATCTACACCCCGTTGTGTTATTATTGCTTTACCTCGTTATGGGCTTTATTTTTTTGCCCATTTTGGTCGGAGGGCGGATATGCGTTGTATCCGCAATCACAGCGAGGGAGATATTAATCGAAATAACATAGGAGGTGCCAAAATGAGAGTTAAGATAACTTTAGCATGCACTGAATGCAAACAACGCAACTACAACACAATGAAAAACAAAAAGAACACACCTGACAGACTTGAACTTAACAAGTACTGTCCATTCTGCAAAAAGCACACTCTTCACAGAGAGACTAAGTAAGCGGAGGGAGAAAAATGGCTGAAGATAAGAAGAAAAAGCAGTC